>NZ_AMFQ01000019.1:0-38959 GCF_000335555.1 Acinetobacter sp. WC-743
ATCAATTGACTGTGATCCATTGTGGATGTCTCCATCTATCCCTATTACAGGGTACTAAGATTTGGACATTTACACAGTTTTATTTACAGGCTCAAAAAGAGAACCTTACGGTTCTCTTTCTACAAATTAACTGAAGTTAGAATGCTTGGTCATCCAACAATAATT
Source organism: Acinetobacter sp. WC-743 (assembly GCF_000335555.1). Lineage (NCBI taxonomy): Bacteria > Pseudomonadati > Pseudomonadota > Gammaproteobacteria > Moraxellales > Moraxellaceae > Acinetobacter > Acinetobacter sp. WC-743. The sequence continues at coordinate 166 of NZ_AMFQ01000019.1, forward strand.
GAGCTTCACGTAGATTGAGCGTGCCTTCATAGATTGCTCGTCCAGTAATTGCACCTAAAATACCTGGTTGACCTTTTAAGTTGCGTACATCATCTAAGTTAGTAACACCACCTGATGCGATGACAGGAAGACCTGAATATTGTGCAAGATTAACAGTCTGCTCAACATTGACACCTTGCATCATGCCATCACGTGCGATGTCTGTATAAACAATGCTTGATACACCTGCATCAGCAAAACGTTTTGCAAGATCAGTCGCTTTTACATCAGTCACATTTGCCCAGCCATCTGTAGCAACCATACCGTTCATTGCATCAATACCGACGATGATATGACCTGCAAATTTTTGACATGCTTCTTCGACAAACTCAGGGTTTTGAACGGCTTTGGTTCCAATGATCACAAAAGACACACCTGCATCAAGGTAATGCTCAATCGTCTCTAAAGAGCGGATACCACCACCAATTTGAATCGGTAGTTCAGGTTGCGCTTTGGCAATTGCTTCAACCACAGGTTTATGGATTGGTGTACCAGCGAAAGCACCGTTTAAATCAACCAGATGTAAACGGCGTGCACCTTCATTTACCCAATGTTGTGCCGTTGCAACTGGATCATCAGAAAATACAGTATCGTCTTCCATACGACCTTGTTTTAAACGTACACATTTACCATCTTTCAGGTCTATTGCAGGGATGATCAGCATGCTTTCGCTCCTTGCCTATTCTCATAGAAATTCATTGGCGTTCATCTTAGCAAAAACTTGATCAATTTCTAAGTGTCAGTTGGGGCTTTTATTTTCATTGATCCCCAATTCAGTCGTGATTTTGATGATATCAACTGGGATTAAATTTAAATCGAGAAGTGCCTTAAAAATAAGAACTGGCGCATAAGCATCTGCTGCGGCGTACTGAATTTGAGGAATGGTCAGATTTTTTTTCGCCCAGTTCGAGGTACTTATTGATTTACTTTTAGGAAAATGAACCTGAAATAGGAGCGCCATCGCATTTTTAATGCCTAATGGACTGGTCAACCCGAAGCTTGAGAAAAGTTTGGAAAGCTCAATCACACGATGTAGTTCTACCCCTTTTTTACGAAATAAATGTAAGTCATTTTTTAGACCAAAGCCCACTTTGAGTTGATTTGTGTTTTCTAAAAGGGGTTTTAAAAAGTTTAGAATTTCAGGCGAAACCTGAAATAAATAAGCTTTCTCCGCAGTGGCAAGTTGAATCAAATGAGGTCCTGTCTGAACTTCACCTTTTGTAAAAGTTGGCTTTGACTCTGTATCAAAGCCGAGTAAAGTCGCTTTTGCTAATTCTTCTGAAATTTCATGACACTGTTCCAGCGTATTAATCACCACAATTTTATTTAAAGGCAAATTTTCAAAACGTGGAAAGCTTAGAATTTGTTCCTTGCTTGGGAGTTGTTGGCTTTGATCATTCACAAATTTTAGCTCTCAGTTTTCAGGGGTAGCTGAAATTTCATAAATTACTTGCTTTGTCGACTAAAATTGAGCAGGTAAGGCATAAAAAAATTTAACGATATTGTGTTATAACAAACTTTGAATAAAAGATGATAGTTTTGTGAGATGAAATTACAGGAATCAAGCAGATGGTAGAAAAAGAGGATGATCTTTTTATCGAAGGTGCAAAACGTTTAAAGCAATTGATTCAAGATAAAAATATAAAGGCCAGTGATATTGTCAATGTGCTGGAAACTTCAAAAGGTACAATGAGTAAATGGCTACATAATTCTACACCTTCAAGCGCACAAAGTTTAATTGAATTGGCACGTTTAGTGGGTATGACTGAACGTTGGAATATGGAAGCTAAACAGCAAGACAAAACGGAACTTGTGAGTAAGGCATATGCTGAATCTGAACTGGATTTAAGCCATGCCACCATGGAGCAGTTAATCAATGAGATTAAAGATCGTTATGCCGCTTTAAACTTAAAAGCAGAGATTAAAATCAATGTTGAACCGTTAGAGGGTGGCTTTGTTACCAAAGATTAACGTGATGGTTGCATCACGTGATGAGATCCTTCAAATTCGATTTGCAGATCAGTTTTCGGTGGGGGAGAGATCGCCAAAATATAGATGACCACGATGGTTAAGATGGGGGTGCAAATGATTGAGATCAGTGCAACGGTTTTTCCCCAAATAGGTGTTAATCTACTGCTACCGTATTGATTATTATGAAAAGAGCCAGCTGTGACAAAGATTAAAAACAAAAAAAGCACCTGTACAATCGGGATTAAAATCAACACACTCCACCAACCAGAACGATTAAGATCATGCAGTCTACGAATGATGAGTATAAAAAATGTATAGATACATGAGATGTGTAAGGTCGCCCATAAAAACAAAGCCAAAGGTTCAATTTGCTTAAAATCTTCGTCGGTATTCAACATCTGTAATGAGATATAAAGATTTAGGGAGCATAAAATAAGGGTGAGAATGGTTAACCATGCAATGAGTGATAAACGCCCAAAACGTCCATTGGGATGAAGTAGTGCATCATTGATGAGCGTGTTGTTTTTCATCTATAAGCCATTGAATCAATAAGTGTTAAAGTTTTTATTGGAGTGTGTCTAAAAGACCAAGTAGTCAAAAGTTTAAAACTTTATTTTTTGTAGCAATTTGAGTTATCAGAGCCAATTTAAATTGGCTCTGATTTTTTTATCTTGAGGTGTTAAATATTCCATTCCACAAAGTTTTTCAGCAATTGTAAACCTGCTGTATGGCTCTTTTCTGGATGGAATTGTGTAGCAAATAGATTTTCTTTATGAATTGCGGTACAGAACTGCAAACCATAATCACATGTTGCTGCAATCAGTGTAGAATCTTTAGGTTCAACATAATAGCTATGTACAAAATAGAAGCGCGCATCTTGTTCGATATTTTTCCACATTGGATGGCTAGGATCAGCTTGGTGGACTTGGTTCCAGCCCATGTGAGGAACTTTTAATCCCTCCATATCTGGAAAATGTTTGACCATGCCATCAAAAATACCCAGCGCTTGAGTGCCACCATTTTCTTCAGATGACTCAAGTAAAGCCTGCATACCGACACATATTGCCAGCACAGGTTTATTGAAGGCAGCTTGACGTACAACTTCATCGATTCCTGCTTCATGCATGCCTTGAATGCAGTCACGCATTGCTCCCACACCTGGAAATACAATTTTATCTGCTTGAGCAATCAGCTTTGGATCATTGGTCACATCTACAGTTGCACCGACATGTTCGAGTGCTTTAGCTGCTGAATGAAGGTTTCCCATGCCATAATCAAGAAGGGCAATACGGGTCATTACAAGGTTCCTTTGGTAGAAGCAACAGTATTTTCAGCGCGAGGATCAACTTCGCATGCCATACGTAGTGCGCGAGCAAACGCTTTGAACACACTTTCGATCTGGTGATGGCTATTTTTACCTTTTAAGTTGTCGATATGCAGGGTCATTAAGGCATGATTAACAAAGCCTTGGAAAAATTCTGAGAATAAATCGACATCGAAGCTACCAATTCGCGCACGAGTAAATGGAATATCCATCCACAATCCTGGGCGACCTGATAGATCAACAACGACACGGCTTAAAGACTCATCAAGTGGTGCATAAAAATGACCATAACGTTTTAAGCCTTTTTTATCGCCAAGCGCTTGTGCAAAAGCTTGTCCTAGCGTAATCCCACAATCTTCTACGGTGTGGTGATCATCGATTTCCAAGTCACCATCACAATGAATATCAATATCAAATAAACCATGACGCTTGATTTGATCAATCATATGGTCTAAAAAGGGAACACCTGTATTGAGCGTGCCTTGACCAGTACCGTCAAGATTCACACGAACTCGAATTTTAGTTTCGTTGGTGTTTCTTACCACTTCACTGATACGTTGCGCCATAGACACGTTCCTCAAAAAACGTCAAAAATTAAAAGTTTGATGTAAAGATGTTTCGCTGTGACGAAAGTGACAGCATATTAGATTGCTCAGGAGGGTTAATCAATGCCTATTACCGTACATGCTAAAACTTCACTAGAAAATGAAGAAGTTCGCGATCAGCTTGAGCGATTATATGACACCAGTCCCGAATTTGGGGATGGTCATGACGCCATAGAACAACTTGAGCAAAACTTGGCTCATTATACCCTACTTTATGTCGCAGAATTTAATACAAAGATTATTGGGGCATTATGGTGTACTGGACAAGGTGAAAGCAGAACTTTAGAAAATATTGTGGTACATCCAGCCAATCGAGGGCGAGGAGTTGCTGAACGTTTGGTTGAGGAAGTTTGCCGAATTGAAGAAGAAAAGGGTGTAAAGAACTTTGAGCCAGGTTGCGGTGCAATACATCGTTGTTTAGCGCATCTCGGTAAAATCTAAGCGATTTGAGTTTCTGAATGCCTAAAGCAGCTTGAGTCATTGCTTTTGCTTGCTTTGCTCAAAAAACAAGTTGCTCAAGAACAAGGAATGGTGAAATGGTTAGTTTTAAGTGCATTTTGAACAGATTCAAAAACGGAATATGCGCAAATTGGTTATGCTAATCGAGATCATTCAAACAATATATGGCTCAAATATGTGTGAAAAAGCATCCATTAGCGCGTAAATAGGCTGATTTTGTTGTAAAAATAGACTGTTGAATGATTTTAATGCTTTCTATACTTGACGGCTTATGGATTAAATTGTTTAATACGCCCCATCGGCGTGATAGCTCAGTAGGTAGAGCAACGGATTGAAAATCCGTGTGTCCCCAGTTCGATCCTGGGTCTCGCCACCATATTTAAAAATCTTTAAGATTTCAATCCCTGATCCCATCAGGGATTTTTTTTGGGTAAAAAATATTCGCTTGAATAAAAAAGTCATGATTTTTATTGACTATTGAATACAGATACGGCTTAATACACCGCATCGGCGTGATAGCTCAGTAGGTAGAGCAACGGATTGAAAATCCGTGTGTCCCCAGTTCGATCCTGGGTCTCGCCACCATATTTGAAAAACCCCAAACATTGTTTGGGGTTTTTTATTGCCTATTTTTAGCGTTCAATGTCATTGTGAGCGTTCTAGAAAATAAACCGATTAAAATACGGTGCAGAGGAATGATTTTAATTGTCTTACAAAATGCCTTGAGCTGATGTGGAAATGACGTAGAATAAATTTTTATAAAACGAATAGATTGTTATAAAAAACAATGAAAGATTTATTTTCATCAGGCAGTGCGCTTTATCAACAAGCACGACCCAGTTATCCACAGGATGTGGTTCAGGAAATATTAAATCATGTTCCTGAGCGTAGCTTTGCATGGGATTGTGGTGCAGGTTCAGGACAATTCACTCAACTACTGACTCCTTATTTTGATCATATTGTTGCCACCGATTTGAGCGAAAAACAACTACAGCTTGCACCTTATTTTGATAATGTTAGCTATCAGGTTCAATCGGCTGAACACACCTCATTTGCAGCTCACAGTTTTGATTTAATTTCTGTAGCGCAGGCAATTCATTGGTTTGATTTTGACGGGTTTTATAAAGAAGTTCAAAGAACACTTAAACCGCAGGGAATCCTTGCTGTCATCGGATATGGTTTAATTCAAGTTGAGAATAAAGTCATTCATTCCATGATTCAGGATGTATATTTTAAAAAATTAAACGGTTATTGGGATGTTGAGCGCCGTTATATTGACGAAGAATATCAGACGATTCCATTCCCATTTGAAGAAATAACCGTTGCCAGTTTTAAAATGCAGTATCAATGGTCAGCAGCACAACTGTTAAAATATTTATCGACATGGTCGGCAATTAAACATTATTGTGAAAAAAATCAAGATCATCCCTTACTTGAACTGGCTGAACAACTAAGCAGTGAATATGAAGATTTAAAAATAGAATTTCCTGTATTCTTGCGCCTAGGTCGAGTGAAACAAGTCAAGAAAAAGTGTTTTATGAAAAAATAGAATAATGATCTCATTTTATCTTGGATTACAAGATATATGGCTAACAATATACTTAGTTATATATTATTTAAAGATAAGATGATTCAATGAAATTTATATCTCAAGTTACGGGGCTGGCAATTGCTGGGGTTTTATTTAGCTCGAATTCTTCTGCGACAACAGGCTATTTTATGCATGCCTATGGTGTAAAAGCCCAAGGTAATGCAGGTGTATCGATCGCTCAATTTCAGGATGCACTCAGCATCGCTAATAACCCAGCAGGTTTAAGTTGGGTTGGAAACCGTATTGACATTGGGGCGAGTATTTTTTCACCTGATCGTTCTGCAAACATCACTGCAAATCAACTGCCGAATGCGAATGGCTCATATGATGGCAATGGACGAGCGTATTTTGTATTGCCAGAAATTGCTTTAAATCATCAAATCAATGACCAAGTGGCATTAGGTTTAGCAGTGTATGGCAATGGTGGCATGAATACAGGCTATCAGGATAATCCGTTTGCTGCATTTGGCAATAGGGGCACGGCTGGGGTCGATTTAACGCAAGTTTTTGTCTCTCCTGCGGTATCTTGGAAATATGCTGCAAATCAATCTGTGGGTGTTGCAACGAATATTTTATATCAACGTTTTGAGGCAAGGGGAATTCAGGGTTTTGCTGGATTTTCTTCAGATGCTTCAAACCTCAGTAATCGAGGAAAGCAGAGTGCTACAGGTCTAGGAGCACGAGTGGGCTGGTCAGGCATATTCTTCAATGATCGCTTAACTTTAGGTGCGAGTTATGCTTCAAAAATCAATGCTGATCGTTTTGATCAATATCGGGGATTATTTGCTGAACATGGAGATTTTGATGTTCCTGAAAACTATGCAGTGGGTGCAGCATTAAAAGTAAGCCCTCAATTCACCATTGCAGCAGATGTACAACGGATTAACTATTCAGATGTGAAATCTGTTGGACATTCATTTGATGTCGGGCAGCTACAGCAGGGGCAGCTTTTTGGTTCTCCACAGGGTCCTGGATTTGGTTGGAAAGACATCAATGTCTATAAATTGGGGGTATCTTATCAAGCACACCCTCGACTGCTTTTAAGGGCAGGCTATAGCCATAATGATCAGCCCATTCCAGCGCAAGAGGTCTTTTTAAATATTCTTGCGCCTGGTGTCATTCAAGACCATCTCAGTGTCGGTGCAACATGGGATATTGATCCTCATCAAGAACTCAGTATTGCCTATACACATGCCTTGGAAAATGAGGTGAAAGGACCAATTTCTCCTGCATTTGGTGGTGGTGAGGCTAAAATTAAAATGAGTCAGGATATTTTGGGAATTGCTTATGGTTATAGGTTTTAAGTGTATTTAGCTATACGTACAGCTCTGAAACTTCGACAGCATTGCAATAAATACTTTTAACGCGGTGTAGATGATGCCTCACTTTTAACCGATAGCATTAGACCCATGATGAGGTTAATTTGATGAGGCTGTTCTTAATCCTGAATCAGCCGCTTACCTAAGCAAACCACCTCAATCTCTTCATAGCCCAATTGCTCATAAAAACTTTGTACATCAATATTGTCTTTACGGATCAACAGTTGCAACTTTGGACAGCCCAATGCAACCAAGCGCTTTTCAAGCTGTTGTAAGAGGGCTGTTGCCACGCCATTACGTTGATCATGTGGATGCACGGCAAGATAATTTACCCAGCCACGATGTCCGTCATAACCGCCCATCACGGTAGCAATGAGCTGTTCATCTTTGACCGCCAATAAAAATAATCCATCTTTTTGAGCGACTTTTCGGAAGATATCAATCTCTGGGCTATTCCATGGACGTGTTAAATCACATGTCTCCCAAAGTGCGATGACATCATCTAAGTCGGTTTCCTGAAACTGCCTAATGATAAACATAGCTTTCTTTTATCTCTTGTTTTTAAAAGAATGTTTGCATCAGATTAATATAAAAAGTGCATCTTGATAAGTTGATTTTTTAGACAATGCGTAAATGTTTGATAGACATTCTAAATTTGGGATGGAATGGTGCGGTTACGAATGATTATTTTTTATTGCTTGAAAATATGCATAATGATTGAGGAATAATTTAAAACAAAAATGGAATTTCATATGAATAAACAGGAATTTGATTATATTATTGTTGGTGGTGGAAGCTCAGGTTGTGTTTTGGCTGGTCGTTTATCTGAAAATCCACAGGTTTCTGTTTGTTTGCTTGAAGCAGGTGGTACTGGAGATGGCTGGAAAGTCGAGGTTCCCTGTGCAGCGGTCATTAGCATCCCTACAAAAATTAATAACTGGGCATTTGAAACTGTTCCTCAGAAAGGTTTGAACGGTCGCAAAGGCTACCAACCACGTGGTAAGTGTCTGGGTGGATCATCTGCAATCAATGCAATGGTCTATATCCGAGGACATCGACAAGATTATGATGATTGGTCGGCTTTAGGGAATACAGGCTGGTCATATGATGAGGTTTTACCTTATTTCATTAAATCAGAGAATAATCAAAGAATTAAAAATCAATATCATGGTAATGATGGTCCATTGTCTGTGATTGATTTACACAGTGACAATCCACTTCAACAAAAATATCTTGCAGCTGCGAAACAGCAGGGCTATCGAATTTTGGATGACTTTAATGGCGAAGAGCAGGAAGGCTTAGGCATTTATCAAGTCACTCATATTAATGGTGAGCGCTGTAGTTCAGCTCGGGCTTATCTCTTTCCACATCTTAAACGAAAAAATTTAACAGTTGAGACTTCAGCGCAAACCCAGCGAATTTTAATCGAAAACGGTGTAGCTGTGGGTGTGGAGTATAAGCAGAATGGTCAATTGAAACAGATCCGTGCGCGACGTGAAGTGCTACTCAGTGCTGGTGCAATGCAGTCACCTCAAATCTTGATGCTATCTGGCATCGGTGACCAGCATGAGTTAATGGAACATGGGATTGAGGTGAAAAAACACTTACCCGGCGTGGGCAAGAATTTTCATGATCATCCTGATTTTATCTTTGGCTATAAAGTACGTGAAATACAGGGAACTTTTGGGCTATCCATCCCCGGGTCTATTGATTTAATCAAGCAAATTGGACGTTATCGAAAAGAGCGGCGTGGTTTGCTTACGACTAATTTTGCTGAATGTGGCGGTTTTATTAAAAGCTCAGCAGAGCAAAAAGTACCGAATTTACAATTACACTTTGTGATCGCATTGGTTGATAACCATGCTCGGACTTTACATACAGGTCATGGCATTTCTTGTCATGTATGCTTACTGAACCCAAAAAGTCGTGGCACGATCAAGATCAGTGGTCCAAGTATCGACGATCCAATATTGATTGATCCAAATTTTTATGGAGAAGAGTCTGATTTAGAAGAAATGGTCAAAGGTTTTAAGCTCACGCAAACTTTAATGCAGTCTGAGGCGTTTAAAAGCATGATCAAAGAAGATTTGTTTACTGCAAATGTCCACACGGATGAGGAGATTCGGCAGGTTTTACGAGATCGCTCAGACACAGTTTATCACCCTGTAGGAAGTTGTAAAATGGGCGTGGATGAAATGGCTGTGGTTGATCCACGATTGCGTGTTTATGGTATTCAGAACTTACGTGTGGTGGATGCGTCCATCATGCCTAAAGTGGTCAATGGAAACACCAATGCACCTGCCATTATGATTGCTGAAAAAGCCGTAGATATGATTAATCAGGATCAGTCAGGTGTAGCATTTATCGAGGAAAAGATGGTCGACTAGGCAAGATCATTTAAGCTTTGTGAGCAAGTGGATATGTATAGCTCGCAGAGCTATTTTATTTGATTGCCATTTTTTGCAACGAACATATCAACCTGTTAAAGCAACAGACAATAAAAAACGCCCTTTGGGCGTTTTTTATTGAGCTAAAAGATTATGCAGATTTTTTAGCTTGATCTTGTGTGGTTAACATATGACCTGTTTCTTCAAAGTTGCAGTGCCAAGAAAGCGCTTCACGAAGAATATGAGGTGTTTGACCGCCTTTTTCACATGCACGATCAAAGTAATCATTTAAGGCATCACGATACATTGGGTGAGCACAGTGATCGATTACAGCGCGTGCACGTTCACGTGGTGCTAAACCACGTAAGTCTGCAAGACCTTGTTCAGTAACCAGAATATCAACATCATGTTCAGCATGATCAATATGTGAGGCAAATGGTACAACAGAAGAAATGTCACCGCCTTTTGCAATTGATTTGGTTACGAAAATAGCCAAATGTGCATTACGCGCGAAGTCGCCTGAACCACCGATACCATTCATCATCTTGGTACCACAAACGTGAGTTGAGTTGACGTTGCCGTAAATATCGAATTCAAGTGCAGTGTTGATACCAATGATACCTAAACGACGAACTAACTCAGGATGGTTTGAAATTTCTTGTGGACGTAAAACCAATTTATCTTTGTATTGTTCAAGATTGTTAAATACTTTTTCGCCATATTTAGCAGAAAGCGTAATTGATGAACCTGAAGCAAATTTCATTTTACCCGCATCAATCAATTCAAAAGTACAGTCTTGAAGTACTTCTGAGTACATCACTAAGTCTTCAAAGTTTGATTCTTTCAGACCTGTTAATACTGCATTGGCAATAGATCCAATTCCTGCTTGTAATGGACCAAGGTTCGCAGGCAAACGACCTTCTTCAACTTCTTTTTCAAAGAATGCGATCAAATGGTTTGCAATCGATTGCGTTTCATCATCCGGTAAAGTCACTGTTGATGGAGAGTCATGGAATTCGCTGTTAATCACGATACCGACAATTTTTGCAGGATCGATATTGATTGCAGGTGTACCAATACGTTGATCAACATGTGTTAATGGGATGGGTTGACGAGTAGGGCGATAGGTTGGGATATAAATATCGTGTAAGCCTTCAAAAGCAGGGCTTAAATTGGTGTTGATTTCAACAATCACCTTTTCAGCAAAAATTGCAAAGCTTGCAGAGTTACCTACAGAAGTGGTTGGAATGATGCCGCCATCTTCAGTAATTGCAATGGCTTCAATCACAGCAACATCAGGTTTTTTCAATTGAAGATTACGCATTTGCTCAACAGTTTCTGACAAATGCTGATCGATAAATATCACTTCGCCTTTGTTGATGGCTTTACGTAATGTGTTATCGACTTGGAACGGTAAACGACGAGCAAGTACACCTGCTTCAGTCAATTGTTTGTCTAGATCATTACCTAAACTCGCACCAGTGATCAATGTAATCTTGAGAGGATTTACTTTGGCTTGTTTTACAAGTGCTAAAGGTACAGCTTTTGCTTCGCCTGCACGAGTAAAGCCGCTCATCCCCACAGTCATACCATCTTGGATAAAAGTTGCAGCTTGTTCTGCGCTCATGACTTTGTCATGGAGAGATGCTAAACGGATACGATCTAAAGACATGGTTTACGCTCAATTCTTGTTCAAAACTAGACGGATTGTACCGCCCTCAAACTAAATTGTGCATGCCTCTAATGCTAAGGTCTAATTTTTTCAATAAATGCGGGTATAAATTTTAGTGATGGTTTTTAAGTTATTATTTATTAATGAAATAATGTTGTCTGTTTGATAAATAAACAAAACTGTTTGTTTGATTATTGAGCGATCATTAAAAATGATCACTCAAACTTTGCTTAATTTTTTGAATAGGGTTTGTAGGTGTCGGTTCTTCCTCAACTTTTATCGAAAGTGGTAGGGAGACGATGGCTTGTAAACCACCTTCAGGGCGGTTGGAAATAGACAGTTCACCTTGATGAATATCGACAATTCGCTTCACAATTGCCAGCCCTAAACCACTGCCTTGAACTGTACGTGCAGCATTACCGCGTACAAAGGGTTGCATTAAGTCTTCAATCTGATCTTCAGGGATACCTTCACCATTGTCCGCAACACAGATTTTGATATGTTCATTTTCAACCAGTGCACTCAATTCAATGGGTTCTGCACCATAGCGTTTAGAATTGTTGATCAAATTACCAATCAAGCGTTTGAGGGAGAGCGAACGTGCGGTGATGATTGGCAATTCTTGAGGTGTAAAGCGAATATCCAAAGGCTTAAACTGAATCACTAGTTCTTGTAGTAAGCTGTTGATATTGGTGTCTTGTAGCTCTTCATCTGAACCATCACGCATATAAGAGATAAATTGGCTCAAAATGGCGTCCATATCATCGACATCATAAATCAGTCCTTCTTTTAAGAAGTCATCATCAGACATCATTTCTGCACTTAAACGAATCCGAGTCAGCGGTGTTCTTAAATCATGTGAAATTCCAGCCAACATGATTTGACGATCTCGTTCAGTTTGTTCAAGCGTATAGATCATATGGTTAAAAGCTTGGTTAACTTCGCGAATTTCTTGTGGTCCATGGTTGGTTTCAAGATAAGGCGCTTTACCTGTTTTACTGTAATTATTTGCAGCATGTTGTAAGCGACGTAATGGGCGATTCAACTGTCTAACCAATGTCAAAATAATGGCTGCAGCAATTAATGGAATCCCCAATAACCAAGCTAAAATAAGTTCTGGACTATAATTCGCATAGGTATTTAACGGTTCACGAACCCAATTCCCATTCATTTCAGGCGTTTGTACCCAGATACGTGGACTAGGTTTAAACTGGAAGTAAACCGTTACGTCCTTAATTTTTAATTCTTCTGCCAATTGCTTTTCAATGCGATTGGTAAAGAAATCAGCAATAATTTTATCTTTAACATTTGGATAGTCTTTAGAGTCTGTAACATATTCCACACCAACACGCTGTTTTAACCACTCATCAATATCTAACTGAATATCGTCGTGGTAGATCTGCAAGCGAGGATTGTTGACCATCTCAAGCTCAACTGCCAGAAAACGTGCATGTTGTTGAATTTCTGGAAGATAGAGTGTTTTCCAGAAAAACCAAAGAGACATAAATAGGCTAAAAAAAACCACAAATATGACCAGAACCGTAGTTCGCATTGCTGCTGAACGTGGTTTGATTTTATCGAGAAAGCGTTCCCAAGGTGTGCGTTTGCGTTCTTTGTAAGCGACAAAGTCAGTAAATTCTTGTGGGTCTATGGGTTCTAATTTCACAGATTGATCCTGTTACTCGATAATATCGTGTGATGCAATGATTTTAGTTTAATCAATGATGAATTTATAGCAATAATAAAACTGTGATTTTATCTATGCTTGATCTAGCACTTGTGATTTGAATAAAAATAAACTCATAAAATTTAATCTAGTCAAAATAGATTGTTTGATTGAATAAGAAAGTCTAATTTTTATGATGATTTGCTTCTTTTATTATTTTTAGTAACCAATTCGACCTCTTGAGATGGTCGAAAAATGCGCATTGAATGTTTACATACATTTTAAATGCTTCTGAAACATAGATGGTCTTTCTATCGTGATCCGGCATGGATGTCGCCATCTTGGGTGGGGGGTATATGAGCAAAAAACAAAGCATTGCTTTGTTTGCAGCGCAAGACCCCTGTTAAACAGAAGATTTTTGTCATCTTTTCATCTCTGAAAAGTGAGGCAGCGGCTACGCAAAGCGATTTAAACTTTAAATGTAAAGCGAGGCATTGCAAATTTGATCTTCATACAATTATTTCTATGTAATGGCAGAGGTTTCATGGCTGATAAGATTAAGCCCATTTAGAAGTCATCTAAAAGCTTAATTCATAAAAGCATTATTCTGTGCAATAAAATATGGGTGACATTCCTTATTCAAAAATGTCACCCATAAGTCAATATCTCATGCGTTCAGCAAATAGAGATACCATATATCGCTTTATTATTCCGCACCATCTGGAACAAAGACATAACCTACGCCCCATACAGTTTGGATATAACGTGCGCGTGCTGGATTCTCTTCGATTAATCGACGCAAACGTGAAACTTGAACATCAATTGAACGTTCCATTGCGCCCCATTCACGACCACGCGCCAAATTCATCAATTTATCACGGGTCAATGGTTCGCGTGGATGTTGTACCAGCGCTTTCAACACGGCAAATTCACCTGTGGTCAAGGTGACTACTTGCCCTTCACGTGTCAAAGTACGCGTTGAAAGATCTAAAGACCATGGACCAAACGAAACCACTTCTACATTTTGGCTTGGTGCACCTGGAACTTCACGAACTTGGCGACGTAAAACAGCACGGATACGTGCCAATAATTCATTTGGATTAAACGGTTTTGGCAAATAGTCATCCGCACCAGCCTCTAAACCAGCAATACGGTCAGAGTCACTGCCACGTGCTGTGAGCATGATGACAGGTGTATCAATATTGGATGCGCGTAAGCGTCTGCAAATGCTTAAACCATCTTCTACAGGAAGCATGAAGTCTAAAACGATGAGTGAAAATAACTCACGTTGTAATAGACGGTCCATTTGTGTTGCATCGTGGGCTGTCTTAACAACAAAGCCTTTATCTTCAAGGAAACGCTGTAAAAGGGTACGTAAACGCACATCATCATCGACCACTAAGATGCGTTCGACACGGTCAGTTTCGTTTTGTACGACATCTGTATTTTCAGCAGGTACAACCAAACTCATGATGTACTCCCTTAATGTTGTAAATTATAAATATTCATCAATCTCAGTATAATGCCTAAGCGCTTGTTAAGACTATGTATCAAATTGCTCAAAAATACAATTTTCCGGCTGTTTTGAAACCAAAAGACAACATCTACAAATATTTGAGATCGTTCTATGTTTATAAATAAAAAAACATACCATTTGCAAATGAAACTTTTATGTATTTTAGCAATAAGCTTTTGTTTAACTGCATGTATTAGCCGATTATCTCGACCAGAGATCTCTGGACAAGTGATTGATGGTCGTGGACAACCTATTGCATATGTTCAAGTGGGAGAAACTCAAACCAATCAAAATGGCGATTTTCAGTTAAAAGAGCAGCGCTATTCTGCTTTTTTGTTGAAAGAAATCATGTATATGGAAGCACCACCAGTGTTTGTTCAAGAGAAAGTCACTAAACCGGGTTATCAATCGTGTTCTTTACAATATTTCAACCGTTTTGGTGGCGGTCAGAGAAAAGGGGCGAAATGGCAGCTTGGAAAAATTATTTTACAAAGCAATTTGAACGCACAAGGTCAGAGTGAAATACCCGATTGCATGATAAAAACTCAAGAAAAATGAACTTTTATCACTTTTTTCATTACTAATTTGCAAAACAATTGTGGATTTTATGGTCTCGGTCTTTATAATCACTAACTTTTAGTCCTTATCCTTGTGGAATTAAACACGATGACTGACTTAGTTCAGCAGTTGGCAAGTGAACTTGCCGTACGTCCAAACCAAGTAGAAGCTGCCATTAAACTGATTGATGAAGGCTCTAGTGTTCCATTTATTGCACGTTACCGTAAAGAAGTAACACAGGGTTTAGACGATATACAATTACGCCAACTCGATACGCGCCTTGTTTATTTACGTGATTTATTTGAACGCCGTGAAAAAGTAATCGAATCTTTAAAAGAACAAAATAAACTTTCAGATGATTTGCTCGCTCGTGTAAATGCCGCTGAAACAAAAAATGCCTTAGAAGAGCTTTACGCACCGTATCGTCCAAAACGTACCAGTAAATCTTTTAAAGCAAAAGAAGCGGGTCTTGGTGTTATCGCAGAAAAAATTATTGCAGAGCAAGTTGATCCTACAGAAGCTTTGGCTGGTTTTAGCCATGAAGAATATCCAGATGTTGAAAGTCAATTAGATGCGATTCAACACATCATTATTGATGATTGGGCACAAAATATTCCTTTGACAACAGAGTTGAAAACGACTTTTGCAAAAACCGCTGTGTTGAAGAGTTTAGTTGCATCTGAAGAGAAAAAAGAAGTCGGTAAGAAATTCCGTGATTACTTTGATTTCTCTGAAAACCTCAACAAAGTACCTTCACATCGTTTATTGGCGATGCTGCGTGGTCGTCAAGAAAATGTGCTTGGTCTTAAAGTTGATGGTGAAGATCATGCACCACTTTCACGTATTGAAACCGAATATAATCTTGAGACAGTTCAACCACAATCTCGTCAAGACTTTTTAAAACAAACAGCAAAACTGTTTTGGTTAGGCAAAGTACGTCCGACCATCGAGCATTCATTATTGACTGAAAAACGCCTTGCTGCTGAATCAGAAGCAATGAATGTGTTTGCTGAAAACTTACGTCATTTGTTACTTTCTGCACCTGCTGGTTCTCGTACCACACTGGGTGTTGACCCTGGTATCCGTACAGGTGTGAAACTTGCTGTAGTTTCAAATTCAGGCGATGTTTTGGCACACAGCACCATTTATCCTTTTGCACCTAAAGAAGATAAGGCGGGTTCAATTGCAGAACTGGCAAGACTGTGCCGTGAATTCAATGTAGATTTAATCGCTATTGGTAATGGAACAGCAAGCCGTGAAACTGAAGCAGTTGTCGCTGAAATGATGGCTGAGAATACTGATCTTAACTTAACCCGTGTTTCAGTCAGTGAAGCAGGTGCATCAGTATATTCTGCTTCAGAGTTGGCTTCTGCTGAACTTCCTGAACTTGATGTAGCGATTCGTGGTGCGGTGTCTATTGCGCGTCGTTTACAAGATCCTTTAGCTGAGTTGGTTAAAATTGATCCGAAATCAATTGGCGTAGGTCAATATCAGCACGATGTGAATCAAACCAATTTGGCAAAAACACTGGATGCAGTGGTAGAAGACTGTGTGAATGCTGTAGGTGTGGATGTCAATACTGCTTCTCCTGCAATCTTGGGTTATATCGCTGGTTTGAATAAGGCGATTGCGCAGCAAATTGTCGATTACCGTAAGGAAAATGGTCGTTTTGATAATCGTCAAGCATTAAAGAATGTCCCTCGTTTGGGTGAACGTACTTTTGAACAAGCTGCAGGTTTCTTGCGTATTCAAGACGGTTCTGAGCCTTTGGATGCATCATCTGTTCATCCTGAGTCTTATGGCTTGGTCAATAAGATTGTTGAAGCCAAAGCGACTACAGTGAAAGATATTATTGGTAATACTGAAATTATCCGTCAGGTCAAAGCGGAAGATTTTGTGGATGATCAATTTGGTTTACCGACTATTCAAGATGTGTTAAGTGAACTTGAAAAACCAGGTCGTGATCCACGTCCAGAATTCCGTACGGCTAAATTCCGTGAAGATATTACTGAAGTGAGTCAGTTAACCGAGGGCATGCAGCTCGAAGGTGTAATTACCAATGTGACCAACTTCGGTGCATTTGTTGATGTTGGTGTACATCAAGACGGTTTAGTCCATATTTCTGAACTTGCCAATGAATTTGTTGCAGATCCACATAAAGTTGTTAAACCAGGACAAATTGTACAAGTGCGCGTGTTGACAGTAGATGCTGAACGTAATCGTGTGAATTTGTCGATGCGCCCTGAAGGTTCTGAAGCACCTGCTAAAGCACCTCGTCAAAAGCGTGAGTTTAATAACAATGAACAACGTGCTGAACGTAAGCCACAAGGTAAGCGTCCACCGCAAGGTCGTCCAAATCATGACAATAAGGACAAAGCACCTCGTCATGACAAAAAGCCTCAGGCAGCAAAACCTCAAGAAAATAAAATTGGTGGTTTAGGCGCATTATTATTACAAGCAGGGATTAAAGGATCTAAATAAGCCTTAATTTCTCAAAATGAAACCGCCGTAAGGCGGTTTTTTTATAAAATATCGTGGGAAAGCTCAATACTATTAACTCGATAATTTTGGACAGCTACAGCTTCAACACAATTCATTAAGTCATCATTAAAAATTACTATATTGAAACCTTTACCGAATGAACTAGTGAACATTAGTCCATTAATTTTCCCTAAATTTTTAAAAAATTCAGTAATGAATTGAGTGGGAATGTAATCTAATCGCGAACGTGTAGGAAGAACTGGTAATGATAACTCTTTTGAAAATTCTTCTAATAGGCAGACTAGTTTTAGAATATTATGAAAATTATCATTCAAGCTTAAAGATAGGAATGAAATATCTCTGCGAGGATTTCTTAAATTAATTACATTAATATCAGAGATACTTTTAAACTGTGCAATAGATACCGTTTGCCCATTACTAGGTCTAACTTCAGTTAAAGCTGTTTCAATATTCTCAGCAATATATAAGTAAGAGATACCATCAGGATTTGCTCGACCAATTGAAACCTTATCCTTAGGTGGTTTTCCCATTTTTTCATGGGTCAAATTTTCATCAGAGATTCTTGCCCGAAAAAAAGTATCTGAAGTGTTAATTTGGTAGTTTAGTTGCTCTATCACTTCAGTAAAAATGGAAAACAAATTACCACTTTCTAAAAATGCATTTTTATATATCTTAGTTTGCGGAAAAAAACGGTTATTATGAATTAATTCATGTTTAAAACGATGCCATTCGTTTACAGTATCTTGAGAAAATTTCAGAAAACGCTTATTTAATAAGATGGGCTTATCTTGTAGAGCATCATTAATTAATGTATGAGCTTGTGTATTATTATTGAAAAAAACGAAATCTTCTAACAGAATTTCTATAATATTTACACCATTACTATATTCAATATATGAATTTGATATAGCCTCTAACAGTGGTACAATAAAATTATATAAATCATTTATATAGATAGCACTTGAATCACTATTTCCACAATAATGGCAACGTGATATTTGACCATTTTGATTAATTTTTAATTTTAAAGTCTTATCAGTAAAGCAATTACTACAACATTTATGCATTATTATTTCATCCTAGAAGATAGGTAAGAATTAATAGTTTCGATATGGTGCTTAATTGAGTTTTTTTTAACTTGTCCTAACCCTGGAAAATGTTGTAGTTGATACAAATTTTCAAAATCTTCAAGACCTGATGTTTTTATGAAAGGAATTATATTTTTATTATATTCATGAATAAACTTTTTTAATGCTTCTATAAATTTTGCACCGGGATTTGTGGGAGTACCATCATCCGTTGAAGAATAATGCCTGATAAACAGTTCATCAAACCGTTGGGTATCTATATATGAACAATGAATAGTAACTACATAAGCTGGACCACCACCTTCACTAAAGTCCTCACCAGTAATTGTATAATCTCCAAATCCGATATTAGTTTTGTCATCTAAGTAATAGCTATGCAATGATGAAAAGGGTGATTCAAGGGGATAATCTGCATTTTTCTTTTGTTTTCTAAAGAAATCCTCATAAATTACTTTATTTTTAATTAATCGTTTTACATTGGGACTAATATCATTTTGAATAAAATTGATACGTGATGCTCTAGAAAAATCTATAATTTGATGATCAATACCTTTTTGTATAAATAAACCAAATGAACCTAACTCTAAAAAATCTTGATATTTTTCTGTGTTTTCATTAATTGAATAAAGAATTTCATATTCTATAGACTCAAATTTTTTCAATTCAAAAAATAATTCATTAGGGGATTTAGAATAATCACCAATAGTGGGGTTAATGATAATATGTGGAGTAATTCCACTATTATTCAGTGCTTCTATGGTTTTTATTAAAGGCTTAATATCTCTTTTAACAGGTTCAATGACTGGTGTGTAGCATTTAAGTTGTAAGGAAGCTAATTCTCTCAAAGCTAAGAGTTCATTGAGTTTTCCCCTCAAAATTGGGTAATACATAAGAGTTATTCTCCATAAAAATTTTTTTCAAAGATTGGATGTTGTTATTGCTAAATTTAAAGCTAATCAATGCATTAGTCAAAGCAATTGGTAGTGAATTTATAGCTTCAACATTATTCTTTCTAGTCTTTTTGAGAGTCTTTAAGAATAATTTATTAACAAATTCGGGTTCTGCTTTATTAATAATATTAAAACAATAATCAAAAATTTGTGTATTAGGTACATCAATTTTTAATTTATAAATTTTTTCAGCAATAAATAGATACTCTTCTTTTCTTAAAGATTTCATCATCAATTCTAAATCAATTGAACACTTTTCAATAGGTTCTCTGATAGTTTTTAATTTACAAGTGTCAGTAAATTCTATTATACCAACGTTATCAGGAATTAAATGATATACATCAACAATCATTTTTGAAGCACAAACAACAAAAACTTTATTAAACAATTGCGTATAAGAGCTTAGTTGATCTTCAAGCCTGATTAATGAATCATATTCAGTTTTTATTTCATAACAAGTAGAACAACCATTAAGAAGTACTAAATCAGCTTTATTTGTTCCAACTCTGAATTCCGATAACAAAACTGAAGATTTAAGGGAGTGTCGCCCCATTAAAATTCTTCTGGCAATCATGTTTTTATAAATATATTCATTCCTATAATTTTTTTCTAAAAAAGAATATGATCTTTCATATAAATCTAGATAATTAATAGCTTCGAAATGTTGAGCAATTTCATCAATTTTTAATTTTTCTATAGATGAAAAGTCGTTATTAGCAATTGCATTTAAGCAATTACTAGTAAATAACTTTGCGACTTTTCTTTCAATGTTCATGATTCATATGATTCAATTAGGTTAACTTATTTTATTATTCTATAATGATATATGAACTAATCCTATAAAAAAAAGTATTTTACTGTTTTATAAATTAAGCAATCGCAGAAATATCACAATCTTTTTTAAAGGGGCATGCTTCGCCAATCACAAGATTTTCAAGCAGATGCTGAATGTTTTGTAGTTGATGGATTTTTTCACGAATGAGATTAAGCTTGTCGGTTAAAATCTCATGGAATTGTTCCGCTGGAATTTCATTCACATTGACCAAATCTAAAATTTGTTTAATTTCAGCCAAAGTAAAACCTAAATTTTTAGCAACTTGGATCAACTGTAATTGTTGTACATCCTGTTCTGAATAATCTTTGTATCCATTATTGCGTATCAAAGGATGAATAAGATCCAGCTTTTCATAAAAACGAATCGTATCCCGACTGAGATTGAGGTGTTTTGATAACTCACTGATTAACATCACTGGCTCCAAATTTGAATGTACTTGCAAGAAACACTTGACTGTGGAGTGTACTCCATCCTTTAGATTAAGTGTGAACATAAGGAGCGTAGCAAGTGATGCAAAATAATCAAAGTACAGAAAAAATTACCTTAGTCGCAGGTGCAACAGGATTTATTGGTAAATTTCTGGTGGCACAATTACTTCAAGACAATGATCAGGTTTTTGCGCTGTGTCGAAATCGTGAGCAGCAAGAACCTAGATTGAAAGCTTGGCTAGAAAAGCAAGGAATAAATTATCAAAAATTGCAATGTATACAAGGTGATATCACCTTACCAGACTTGGGTATTTCAACTGGGGACTGGAAACGGCTTGCAACGGTGACACATTTGTTCAACACCAGTGCGTTATTTGCATGGAATCTGTCGATGCAACAGGCACATGAAGTGAATGTTCGAGGAGTCATCAATTTACTTCAAACTGTGAATGCTCACTGTCACTTGAAACGGGCAATCCATCTTTCTGGCTATATGTTGACACTTACTCAGCATTTGGAAGATGCTGGAGTTGATCTGAAAAATATAGAAAAAACAGATTGGCAGTGTGTCTATCAAAAACTAGGTGCTTATGAAGCTTCCAAAATTGAAGCGCATTTTGCTTGGATCAAATCTGCACAAGCGTTGAAAATTGATTGGACTGTGATACACCCTGCAACTGTCATAGGAGATGAAAATTCTGGAGAAATCGCCAAATATCAGCCGATTGAACATCTCATTACCCAATTGATACAACGCAAGTTGACTGCAATTCCTGCCACCCCTCAGCATTATTTGCCTTTAGTTTCAGTGACCATGTTGGTTCATGCGATATGTAAAGCCTCACAGGATCAATTGGCAGTAGATCAAGAGATACTGATTGTTAATCCCACCCAGATTTCTTTACAGGTACTGATTCAACATGCGGCAGATCGCTTAAATCTTAAAGCACCACACTATTTTGTTTCTCTAAAAATATTAAAATTAATTTTAAAATGGAAATGGCTTGCTCAAAAGTTGGAGTTATCTGCGGAAATGTTAAATTTCATTCGTACAGAGCAATTGGACATAGACCTGTTTTTAAAGCTAAATCAAAACTGGAAAATATCTGAAACTAATCTCAAGCAGACCATTGAACGAACAGCTGAATGGGTCAAGCAAAATTATGAGGACTAAGGAAAAAGTGCCCATTGAATAAAATGGGCACTTTCTCAGTCAGGATTATCGTGTTGTATAACCACCATTGGCAAAAATAGTCTGTCCTGTAATCCACCAGCCTTCTGTGACTAAGAAACGTACCAAAGGTTCAATGTCTTCAATTTTGGTTAAGCCCCCCAATGCTGAGGCAGATTTATGGTACGCCACAGCTTCAGGTGCTTCTTGACCATAGAAAAATGGGGTATCCATTGGACCTGGTGCAACGGCTGTAACGGAAATACCACGCGCTCCGTATTCCTTTGATGCCGCGCGAGTATAGTGCTCAACCGGTGCTTTTAAGCCTTCATAGGTGGAATACAAACCGGTATAGGCTGCCAAAAGACTGGTCACGATTGAGCAAATTTTTCCACCATTGTTGAGATGTTTTCCCGCAGATTGAATGAAGAAATAAGCAATTTTATTGTTAATGTCATTCATTGAATCAAACTCTTGTTCTGTAGTTTCAATCAATGGTTTTTTTAATACTCGACCGACTGTATTAATTGCAATATCGATACCACCAAAAGTTTCTTTGGCTTTGATGAACAAGGTTTCAATATTTTGAATATTAGAGAGATCTGCTTGTATCAGTGTTGCATGAGCACCCAATTGTTCAACAGCTTTAAGTGTTTCTTCAGCATCCTTTCGTGTTTCTGGGCTGTTATAGTGAATGACCAAATTTGCCCCTTGTTCTGCAAATTTACGAGAGATCAAACCACCTAAATTTTTTGCGCCACCCGTAATAATAACGGTTTTATCTTTTAAGTCATGTGAGCTCATTTTTATTTTCCAATGTTAACCAGTGATGTTGAAATTCTAGGTGCTATTTTTTATTCTACATAGTGGATAGAATCGAATGGATTGTTTGAAAAATTTGAATAATAGATGGATAAAATAGAGCGGTTTAAAATTTTTTGTCTTGTTGCAGAAAAACACTCATTTGCACAAGTAGCAAAAGAGTTAGACTTACCACGTTCCACCATTACCTATGCCATACAAGCTTTAGAAAAAGAATATGAAATTTTGCTGTTTAATCGAACTACTCGAAAAGTCAATTTAACCAATGACGGAATGCAATTTTTTCTAGAGGTTAAACACTTAATTCTACAGTCTGAAACATTAGATCATTTCAAATTAAAAAATCGTGAGCATATAGGAAAAATTAAAATTGGTTTGCCGTTGCGTATAGCAACACAATACCTTATTCCTTATCTCAATGAGTTTTATGAAAAATATCCAAATGTTAAAATTTCAATTTATAGTCATGATCATTATTCAGATTTAATCGAACAGCGTTTAGATTGTGTCGTTCGTGTGGGTAGGGTGGAGGATGAAAATTTAATTGTAAGACCGATTGCCAATATTGATTTATATACCTTGGCTTCTCCTAATTATCTAAATAGGTTGCAACAGCCATTGCGCTTGACGCATTTGCAAGAGCATTTTCTGATCGGGTATCAAATCAAAAATTTAGATACTGATTTTGAGCGCCTGTATTTTAAAAATATTCAGGTCAATCTTCCCTACAAACTGTGTGTAGAAGACACAGAAAGCTATCTACATGCTGCTTTACAAGGATTGGGGATCATTCAGATTCCAGCGTTCGATGCAGTGCCTTTTATTGCACAAAATAAATTAATTCGAATTTTTGAAGATGAACCTTGTCTCAAGATTCCTGTTAATTTTTTATTTTTAGAAAGAAAATATAGACCTGTCTATTTTCAATTTTTTATTGAGTGGTTAGAAAGCTTACTTAAAAATAAGCTTTCTAAGATGTTTTAAACTTACCAATGTTCGCCAGGGAATAAACGCGCATAGGCACGTTGTACTAGATTAAGTTTCTGTGGTTCGCCCACAGAAGCAGTTGAGCTTGGGAATAAATTAAAACCAATCGACATTAATTTATTGTTGATTCCTGGTGCGATTGAATAGGTAATTGAAGCTAAACGTCCTAAGTTGGTTGCAACTTTTTTCGGACGTTTAACAATCGCATAAGCCACCAAATCAGCAGCTTGTTCTGGAGAGAGCGTCGGAACGTACTTATAGATTTTGGTTGGTGCAATCATGGGCGTACGCACTAAAGGCATATACACCGATGTGATCGCAATTTTATGTGAGTGGACTTCGGCAGATAAGCAACGGCTAAAGGCATCTAAAGCCGCTTTTGAAGCAACATAAGCAGAGAAACGGGTTGCGTTTGCCAATACACCAATCGAGCTGATATTGATGATATGACCATCTTTGCGTGTCATCATTTGCGGTAAAATGTTCAATACTAAGCGTACAGCACCAAAATAATTCAGCTGCATGGTACGTTCAAAGTCATGGAAACGGTCGACAGACTCATGTACAGCACGGCGAATCGAACGTCCTGCGTTATTAATTAATATATCAATATGATCAACCGAAGCAATGATTTGCTTAGAGACCCTATCAATTGCATCCATATCATTTAAGTCGCACGGAAAAATGTCCGCTTGACCACCTTCTGCCTGGATTTCCGCTTGAACTTCTTTGAGTGTTTCTTCTGTACGAGACACCAAAAGTACATGTGCTCCTGCCGCAGCAAGTTTTTTTGCAACCGTTAAACCAATACCACTAGATGCACCAGTGATTAATGCAATTTTACCTTGAACCTTTTCTTGAAAAAGTTGCTCCAATTTCTGATTCATAGCTATTTTCCTGATTTTGCTAAAATGAATATATGAGCTGTATTTTTAGTTTCTGGGTGAAGCTATCCTTGTATAAAAGATAGTCAGTTTTATTGGGGGCAATAATATACAAAAAAAATAAAATTACTAGTAGTAAGCCTCTGAATTTAAAAAATATTTTAGAGTAAATACTCTATAGTTTTTTTATTTATTTGGTGATTTTTACCATATTGAAATCAATTTTTAAAGTAAAAACAATCAATGTTTGCGTGAAAAATAAACAAATGAATTCAGGTGGATAACCCAGTATAATTGATGAATAAACAGAGCCAGTTTTAGCTCTGTTTATCGCGCGATATATACAATACAATTAACGTAATTTATGAAAATGCAAGTTCGTCATAGGCTTTCTTTAACTGTTCTTTTGCATGAAGATGACCTTGATGCGCCGCTTGTTCAAGCCATTTTTCAGCATGACTATAACTACGGTCTAAACCCAGTTGCCCATTGAGATAACTCAGCCCCATTTTATATTGGGCTTCCTGATCTCCGCGTAAAGCGGCTCTGAGATAACACCACATTGCATTGCGATTTGCGATTTCATTTGAACTTAAATGTTGATCTTCAAAATCATGTGCTTGCGCTTTTTCGAGCGTGGCTTCAGATGCATTTTGTTCAAATGCTTGGCGAGATGTGGAATCTCCTAAAAAACGGTTAAAAATATGCACCAACATATAAAACCTCCTTGCTAATCCATTAACAAAGTAAAAGAGATTGCTAATCATAAAAAATTGATTAGATATCAGTAAATCTAGCTGATTTTGTAAACTTTGCAAATAATTTTATGTAATTTGTCAATTGCTTTTTATATACTTTTGTTTATGTTAGTCCTAGTTAATAAAAGATTTAGAATTTTTAAAAATTACCTTTCTGTAATTTGAATAGCTCAACAAAGTTGCTATATTCATCATGTATTTTGATTTCGAGTCTCAATTTGTGAAACGTTCAGCTGTTTTCATCACAGTCTTGCTAAGTTTGTTCATGTTCCAGAGCCTTTGGAATGTGGCAGCGGCTTTTTGTGATCATGAAAAAAGCGCTGGAGCAGCTCAGAAATCAGTCATTCAGCATTTTGGTCATCATAGTGCACCTGATTGTACGCAAGATCAGTTATTACATCCTCAATTATTGGGAAGCTATGGGTCTGAGACTCAAACAGATCATGGAGCTTCTCCACAGAAAGCAACCCATCAGCATGATGTACGCGCTAACGATTTTCTAAAACATTTCAATGATGATCATAGTGATCATTTGCCTTCTCTGGTCCACTTTATTGTCGTGGATGATCAGCAACACGCTGAACAGCCTAAATTTATAGGTTACCGAGAAGCGCCATTTGTTGGCTGGAACAACTTGTACCAGTCGCCTGATCTATATTTTCCTAATCCGCCGCCCCTCTTATCCCCGCTATAAGGTGGGGTAGCCGAAAAATCACTCACCGCTAATATTTGAATTTAGTGGAGCATTTCTATGCCTAAAAAAACATGTAAAACCGTACAAAAGTCTAGATTGAGCTTTAGATCGTCTCTTCTTGGCGCGCTTATGGTGAGTATCATTACATCTAGCGCTTGGGCGAATGATTCAAAACAGTCATTAACCTTACAACAGGCAATCGCGAAAACAGAGCAGTACCAACAAACACAAAATGTGTGGCAGACTCAGCAGCAGATTGCAGATGCGAATATAAAACAAGCAAAACTGTGGACAAATCCAGAGATATCCATACAGCAAACAGGCTTTGGTTCAAATGAGGATAAAGAGCTTGCGATAGGTGTTTCTCAGCGCTTGGATCTTTTTGGTGAGCGAAAATCTGTTCAAAAATTGGCGCAACTTTCTAAAGATCAAAGCGATTTAAATCAGCGAATTTATCAAGCCCAACTTGAGCTTGCTGTTAAATATCTATGGTCACAACTGGCAATTTTTGAACTCGAACGTAGTGTGGTTCAAGAGCAGCTTAAAGTCAGTGAAGAAAATTTGAATGCCATCCAGAAGCGTTATCAAGCAGGTGGTGTTGCCCAAGTCGATGTGGATCGGGTGCGATTAAGTCATGCCGAAAATGCGCGTCTGTATCGCCAAGCGGATCTACAAGTTCAGGTTGCTAGACAGCAATTATCAAATTTATGGGGAGATTCAGATAAATCGATCAGTATCAATCTGAGTCCACAATCATTGTGGCCATCTTCTTCTCATCAACAAGTACAAGAATATTTATCGGATAATTTGTTTGAAAAATCACGCCGTTTACAAGTGTTGCAGGCAAAAGCGACCGTAGATCAACTCAAAGCCTCAGCACGCCCAAATCCTACTGTGAATTTTGGCGTAAACCGCACACGATCACCTCAAGCACAAACGGATAATGCACTTGTGGTGGGGGTGTCGATTCCATTGAATATTTTTAACCGCCAACAATATGGTGTGCAAATTGCGCGTGCGAAAGAAGATTTATTAAACAAACAGCAAGAATTCTATCTTCGTCAAAATGCTTTGCAGGTCGGTACATTATTGACTGAACTGCAAGGACTAGAAGTGCAATTTAATGCTGTGGATCAGTCGCAAATTCCACTTGCCGCTCAGGTACAACGTAAAACTTTAATGGGTTTTACAGTAGGTAAGTTTGCTGTAACGGATGTACAGCAAGCGACTTTACAATTGCAGGATGTACGTTTACGCAAGGTGCAATTACTCAAAGATGCATGGCAACGTGCCATTGAAGCAGAAAGTTTGAGTCTAGGCGTTGAACCAAGTCAAATCATGGCGAAAGATGCAATCGCACAAATTAATCAAAACTTATGGCAAGAGACTCAAGCACTACCAGTGATTGGTGGGAGAAATTAATATGCTAAATCAATTTAAATCGTTTCAGCATCAGCAGGGCAAAATTTCTCAACGCCTACTGATCATTGTTGCTATTGTCGTGACAGCACTTATTGCAACAGCTTTACTTTTTTCATCGAAAAAAAGCACATCAAAAGAAGAAGGGCATGGTGAGGAAGGACATGCGCATGGTGAAGAAGGTGCAGCAGAATCAGCTGAGGGAGGTGCAAATGAAGGTGGGCATAGTGAAGAGGAGGAAAAAGAAACCATTAGCCTGACTGCACAGCAAATTACTGAGCAAGGCATACAACTCGCCAAAGCGGAAATGGGAGCTGTGTTAAAGTCAGCGTCTTATCCTGCAAAAATCATGGTCAATACCGATCGACAGGCGCATGTATCTCCTGCTTTTAGTGGACAAGTGATAGCGGTAAATGTGGAGCTAGGGCAACGTGTGCAAAAAGGTCAGGCATTGGCAACGCTCGTTGTTCCAGATTTGGTTGATCAACAAGCGAATTTACAGATTGCGCAAGCTGCAATGGAGTTGGCGCATCAAGATTATGAACGTGAGCGTCAATTATGGTCACAAGGCATCTCTGCCAAGCAGGATTACCAGCGTGCATACAATGCCTATAAACAGGCTCAAATACAGGTACAAGCAACCAAATCTCGTCTGTCTGCTTTAGGGGCTTCTTCCGGTAGTCAGGGACGTTATGTCATGACAGCACCGATTGCGGGAATTATTAGCAAAAAAGATTTAGTCATGGGGGAGAATGTTCAGCTTGCCAGTCAATTGTTCGTGATTGATCAGTTGGATCAATTGTGGCTTGAATTTATTGTCCCAAGTTCCGAGTTTTCATCTATTGCACCGAATCAACAGATTGAGTTTAAGTCGTTACAAACAGGTAATACTTTCAAGGCTCAGATTCAAAGTTTAAATACTGAAGCTGATGCTCAGACTGGACGTTTACAAGTGCGTGCCAAAGTATTGTCCAATGCTGCTGAATTACGTCCAAACTTAATGGTCAATGTTCAGCTTCAACAGCCGGGTTCTGCTCAAGCGTTACGTGTATTGAAAAGTGCAGTACAAAAAATAGAGGATAAAGATGTTGTATTTGTTGCCAATGAACATGACAAAAAGCTTGAATTTAAAGCACAACCTGTCGTCTTGGGGCAGGTTTCCAGCGATGGGCAGTGGATTGAAATTCAGTCAGGTCTGAAGCAAGGGCAACAATACGCGGGGCAAGGCAGTTTCTTACTCAAATCTGAACTAGAAAAGGGAGAAGCGAGCCATGACCATTAAGGATTCTCCAGATTCTCAATTAGATTTAGACAAAGATCAGGAATTGCCTCAGGCAGAGGGTTTGTTTGATCGACTCATTCAATTCTCAATCAAAAATGCGATATGGGTGATACTGTTTATCGTGGCTTGGATTGGCGTAGGTGTTTATAGCTATCAAAAATTACCGATTGATGCGGTACCTGATATTACCAATGTCCAAGTACAAGTGAACACACAGGCAGCTGGGTTTACTGCATTGGAAGTTGAGCAACGAATCACCTATCCCATTGAAACTGCGATGGCGGGGCTACCTAAACTTGAGATGACCCGCTCAATTTCTCGTTATGGCTTATCACAAGTCACCATTATTTTTAAAGATGGCACAGACATTTATTGGGCGCGTCAACAAATTAATCAGCGTATCCAAGAAGCTCAAGCAGCATTACCTGATGATATTTCACCTACGATGTCACCCGTATCGACAGGTCTGGGAGAAATTTATCAGTGGGTGGTCAAAGCTGAACCCAATGCCAAGAAACCTGATGGTACACCTTATACCGCCATGGACTTGCGTGAAATTCAGGATTGGATTGTAAGACCGCAATTACAACGAGTACCTGGTGTTGCTGAGGTAAACTCGATTGGTGGCTTTAATAAAACATATGTAGTCACTCCAGATCTCAATCGTTTACAACAATTGCAAATCCCTCTCAGTGATTTGCAAAATGCTTTGACTTTAAACAATGAGAACCGTGGTGCTGGTTTTATTGAAACCAATGGTCAGCAATTGACTGTACGTGTTCCAGGAATGCTCAGCAGTATTGAAGATATTCAAAATGTCAGCATTGGCAATAAAAATGGTTTTCCGATCCGTGTTGCTGATGTTGCGACCGTAGCGATAGGGCATGATCTTCGAACTGGTGGTGCGACTTATAACAGTCAAGAAACTGTACTGGGTATTGCCATGATGATGATGGGAGAAAATAGCCGTACAGTTGCACGTGCTGTGGATGCCAAAGTCAAAGAAGTCCAGCAGTCTTTACCGAAAGGCATTGTCATTGAAACAGTTTATGACCGTACTGATCTGGTTGAACGAGCGATTAAAACTGTACAGAAAAACCTTGTTGAAGGGGCAATTCTGGTCATTGTTATTCTGTTCTTATTCCTAGGTAATTTCCGAGCGGCTTTAATTACTGCCTGTGTAATTCCATTGTCCATGTTATTCACTTTAGCAGGTATGGTGGAACAAAAAATCAGTGCTAACTTGATGAGTCTTGGTGCATTAGATTTCGGGATTATTGTCGATGGTGCAGTGGTGATTGTGGAAAATTGTATTCGTCGCTTAGCAGAAGCTCAACATGCTAAAGGGCGTTTGTTGTCACGATCAGAGCGCTTTAAAGAAGTATTCCTTGCAGCAAAACAGGCACGTCGTCCATTGATTTTTGGTCAATTGATTATTCTGGTGGTGTACTTACCTATTTTTGCTTTGTCAGGGGTTGAAGCTAAACTCTTCCATCCAATGGCAATGACAGTTGTATTGGCTCTTCTCGGCGCGATTATCCTTTCTGTGACATTTATTCCAGCAGCGGTGGCGCTGTTTGTAAATGGTGAGGTGAAGGAAACAGAAAGTCGCTGGATGCTTTGGTTAAAGCGTAAATATGAAGCAGTGCTGAACTTAGCCTATCATTTTAAAGTATTGGTCATCACGCTTGCGCTGTGTATTTTATTTTTGACAGGTCTACTTGCAACACAGATTGGAAGTGAATTTGCACCAACGTTGAGTGAAGGAGATTTTGCAGTACAGCAAATGCGTTCCCCAAGTACCAGCTTGGAGCAATCTTTAAGAATGCAAGAAAATACGGAAAAATTGTTGTTAAAAGAGTTTCCAGAAATTAAAGCCATATTTGCCCGTACAGGTACTGCAGAAGTGGCAACAGATGTGATGCCACCGAATATTTCAGATGCTGTGGTCTTGTTAAAACCGCAGAAGGAATGGAAAAATCCGAAAGAAAGCATAGATGAGTTGCGTCAACGCATGATTGCATTTCTGGCAACATTACCCGGTAATAACAGTGAGTTTTCACAACCGATTGAACTACGCTTTAACGAATTGATTTCAGGTGTGCGTAGTGATGTCGGGATCAAAATATTTGGCGATGACATGGATGTATTGAACCAACAGGCGAGTAAAATTGCCCAACAAGTGCAAAGTATTTCAGGCGCATCCGCAGTTAAGATCGAGCAGACATCGGGTTTACCTTTGCTCAATGTTGAAGTGAATAAAGCAGCAGCAGCGCAATACGGATTATCTGTAAGAGCTATTCAGGATTTGGTTGCGACAAGTGTAGGTGGACAAAATGTTGGGCAGATTTTACAAGGAGATCGTCGTTTTGACTTTGTGATCCGTCTGGATGATGCGCAACGTACCCCAGAACACTTGGCTGTGCTGCCGATTCAAACACCAAATGGTGGCTTAATTCAGTTACAAGATGTCGCTAAAGTAGAAAATATTTTAGGTATCAATCAGGTCAGCCGTGAAAATGGTAAGCGTCGGGTTGTTGTCACTACAAATGTAGAAGGGCGTGATTTAGGTTCTTTTGTTGCAGAACTGCAATCTACTTTGGCTAAACAGGAAATGCCTGCAGGGTATTGGTTGAGTTATGGAGGGCAGTTTGAAAACCTCACTTCAGCCAAAGCTAGAATGCAATTGGTGGTTCCATTGGCATTGATTACGATCTTTATCTTGTTGATGGCTGTTTTCCATAACTTTAAAGAAAGCCTACTGGTCTTCACTGGTGTTCCATTTGCCCTATGTGGCGGTTTGATTGCATTGTGGTTGCGAGGAATACCATTATCTATGTCTGCTGGTGTTGGTTTTATCGCGCTCTCTGGTGTGGCGGTGCTGAATGGTCTGGTCATGTTGACATTCATTAAGGAATTGCGTCAGCAACTTGATGTTTATCATGCGACTTGGCAAGGTGCAATTTTACGTTTAAGACCTGTTCTGATGACAGCCTGTGTTGCCTCTTTAGGTTTTGTGCCGATGGCATTGGCAACTGGGACAGGTGCAGAAGTACAGCGTCCATTGGCAACAGTGGTCATCGGTGGAATTATGTCATCTACGTTGTTGACCTTGGTGATTTTGCCTGTGATCTATCGTTGGATGAATGAGCGTAAAGAGCGAAGTAACTAATTGCTTGTCTAAAAAACAAAGCCCTCTTTTTGAGTAAAACAAGAAGAGGGTCTCTATATTTTTAAGGTTGTATTATTTGCCAGCAGGTAATACGCCTAAGCTAATAATGGTGTAGTTTTGATTGACTGGTTTTGCGGTTGAATTGAAAGGTTCACTGACTTCAACAAGATATTGTCCAGAATATGGGAAAGTAAGTGTGGCAGAGCCATCCGTAGCGACAGGAACTTTTAACGCTTGCTTATCGGTTTGACCTTGAGCTCGAATCAGTAACTCCGCATTTTTGAGTGCTTGCCCTGATTTTTTAATTAGAATTTGTACAGGTTGTTGTGCAGTGATGTCATTGGGATGGGTTTTAAACTCAACCTGTATGACTGCATCAGTTTTGTTTTGAAAAGCAGAGGATTTATCTTTTGAAATATAGCTTTGGATTGACCATTCACGCTGAATACTGACGGGTACAGGGGCTTTTTTGAAATCAGACGGGACGACATAGTCACGTTCAGAAATATTTCCTGCTTTATCTGCGGCAACATCAAAAAGCATTTTCCATTCTTTATTATGTTGTACATATTTGAGCGGGAAAGAAACTTTAGTACCCAGTTGATAAGTGCCTGATTGTGGTAAAGCTAAGTCAAAAACAGTCGCAGATTTTAAAGTGCTGGCAGGTTGAACTTGTAATTGGTTTTGATCAGGTTGAATGACCGTTAAAGTTGTTTGTTTAAGTGCATGTTCAGCATTGAGTGCTTCTTCTGCATAACCAGCAATGACAGGAATTTGTGTATTTGCAGTGAGGTAACTCAAAGGAGCAACATAGGGTTCATGTGCATGGCCATAAGAGCAAAATAGTAAAGCAAGGTAAAGATATTTTTTCATTGTAGACATCCTGTTAGAAGGGGTATTGTCAAATCTAAAAATGTTGTGCAGGCATTATATAGAGAAAAACAATTATTGATAATAATAATTATTATCAATAATTGAAAAAGAAATGAATTGCGAATACATAAAATAAAGAGAGGTGTGAAATGAGTGAACAACAAGGGCATGATCATAGTCACGCCATGGTCACCGAGGGCAATGTCAAAAAACTAAGCTTTGCTTTGGCGATGACCAGTACATTTTTAATTGTTGAAGTGATTGCAGGCTTTATGACGCAAAGTTTAGCATTATTGTCTGATGCTGCGCATATGTTTACCGATGCAGCTGCACTCGCAATTGCATTGGTCGCGATAAAAATTGGAAAATTACCCGCGGACAATAAGCGTACCTTTGGTTATCAGCGTTTTGAAATTTTGGCGGCATTGTTTAATGCGTTGATGTTGTTTGTGGTGGCGATTTATATTCTTTATGAAGCTTATCAACGCTTTAGCCAACCTCCTGAAATTCAAAGTGTAGGCATGATGATTGTCGCCGTTATTGGTTTGGTGATTAATCTGATTTCGATGAAGATTTTATTTTCAAGTTCCCAAGAAAGTTTAAATATCAAGGGAGCTTATTTGGAAGTCTTGAGTGATGCGCTTGGTTCAGTTGGCGTTATCGTCGGTGGAGCAATTATTTATTTCACGGGTTGGATGTGGGTTGATACAGTCATTGCTGTGCTTATCGGGTTTTGGGTCTTGCCAAGAACATGGATTCTACTCAAACAAAGTATCAATATTCTCTTAGAGGGTGTACCTGAGGAAATTGATATTGAGAAGTTACGGAATGACCTGTTATCAATCAAAGGCGTGGAAAGTATTCACCAACTCAAAGTCTGGGCAATTACTTCCAAAAATGTTCATTTAACTGTCCATTTGTATGCACCTGAAGCAGATCGCAACCAGCTATATCAACAAGCCATGGAAATGCTGAGTCATCAGCATGGGATCACCGAAATGACTCTACAAATCGAGGATGATGCAGATATGGTAGATTCACATACAACACAGAACCATGCTCAAGATTCACCTATAGCTCAAGAAAAAAACCATTCACATTAATGTGAATGGTTTGATTTTTAAATCTGTTAAGTAATGGTTTTAGATTTGCCATTCATGATTACAGTCGCGACACTTCCAATTTTTATTGGCTTGCATAAAAGATTGCATGGAAATTTTAAAATCAGGAAGATCACGCCAAAAAAGCACGCCAGCAATCACTGTTGCAATAAAAACCACAACTGTTGCAATCTGCAATGTCTGACCTGCACCGTTACTGAAAATCCACATCACTATACTGATTACAACCAAAAGCAATAAAATAAAGAGTAGTGGAATCAAGAATACCAAGCTTTTAGGTACAACTGGGCGAGCTGCAGGTGTGTTGCCATTTGCAACTGGGAGAATTTTCCGGCTTTGACACTTTGGACATTGGTATTGCATGGTGACTCCATATTAATCATCTTGCTATTATTCTAATCGTTCTCATTCAGAATGCAAAAAAGACTGGATGACTAAACTCATGATCTAAGATGATACTCGAAGATATTGTCCGCAATTGTTTTAGGCAGAATTCTATTTGTAATCGTTGTTTTACTAGTGATTGAGTGTTTTTACAGTTCTCTAATAAGTTTTACGGTCAACTGTGAAATTACTAAAAGTGAGCTATGCACGTGCGTATCAACTCTTCACGATGTTTTTTAAAAGTTAAAGATATGTTTAAGTCGAAGTCCCATTCTATAGTTTTTTAACCAAATCCTCGGAGATATTTGTAAACTTTTCATAGGGAATAAATATTCCTTTGCTTGTCATCCGATCGTGAAAATAAAAATCAATATGATGGGAAATTAAGTGGTCAAATTTGAGCTGTTCTTGCCAAATGTAGTGAATTAGATTTAGATGATAACTCAAAAATTGATCTATTCCTAAAAAATGATTGGATGGACGTAATAACTCACTGACACTATCCCAGAAAAGAATATCTGGGTTCATGTTTGCCATCAATGCGACTAAATTCATCGTCTCAATTTCTTGAATTTCAATATTTTCATAACTGATGTTGATTTCTAAAATAGCATCTTTCTCACAATTTTTACCTGCTGTACGGTGATTCGCAATCAGCAATATTGTTGTGATTCCTGAAAAGTGCAGAATTCCTTTCATATTGCAATATCTATGATAAGTATCTTGAAGGAGTTCTTCTAAATTTCTTTTTTTTGGCATTTTTCGCATACATTCAGCATAAAAACACGTTGTTATAAAATAATCACCAGCTGCTGCAAAAAAACCAAAGGGTACTTTTCTAATTTTTTGATAATGATCATTGATATTCAGAGTGATATGTTTTTTTGTATCGCTGTATTTTATGACTCCACGTCTATCTGTAGCAAGTATTGCGTAACGATCTAAGTTGAAGGCGATGACTAATGACATAAAAAATCAGGACTATTAAAAGATTGTGAGGTATAATTTAACAAATAATTAAATTATGATAAATAATGGGGTGAAAATGGGTAGGGAATTTGTTGTTAGAGCTGGTCAGCATAAGTTTGAGAGTGGGGCAAAAATACAAACAGTCTTTCCAGCACTTCCCGTGATGATTGATCAACCTTATTCAGCCGCTGTGACTTTTCTTGATGATGCCAAACAACCGATGGCGAATTATAACTATCGACTGATTGCTGAAAATGGGCTTGAAGTTTCGGGAATCACGGATGAGTTTGGAAAAACTCAACCGATTCAAACTGATCAGCGGGAAAAAGTCGATTTGTATATTGCAGATTTACCAAATAATCACCAACAAAATTCAGGCGAATCTCCGCTTCTCAAAAAAACATATGAAGCCTTGTTTTATGTGGAAGATCCAGAAGATGAATTAGATGATATTGATCATTTAGAAGAATAAGAGGAAATTATGGTTGCTCCAATTGTTGCAGCTGCATATGTGGTCATTGCATTTTTGTTGAGAGTATTGCTCCACGTACTCAAAAAACTACTCAATCAGGCAGCAAAAGTGTCCACTGAATTGGTCAAAAAGTATCTTGCACCTTTTTTAAAAGATATTGGTGCAACGATTGCTCAAGAGTTGATTGAGTTTATATTTTCTTTTGCAACTGAAGTTGCGACTGATATTAAGCGAGAACAAAGAGCTTCTACGACACCCAAACCAAGCGGTTCAACAAAACCAACCGCACCCTCGCAAGCTTCAAGAGTTGGCGCTTGGTATGAGGTTTACACCAAGAAACCAATTTTATTTAAATCTGTGATTTGTAAAGTTTGCTGTTTTAGTAATCAAATTGGTGGTGCAACAGGGAAAGCGTCTAAAAAAGAAACGATTGCTGATAAAGTAATTAATTTATGGGGCGGATTACGCCACCTTAGACAAAAAGCCGTGCAAGTCATTTTTGCACTCGTAGATATTGTGATGGAACACAAATGTCCGATTAAAGCCGAAGTGATTTATGACAAAAAAACCAAACAACCGTTGATGGTTACAGGAGCAAACCCACCTCGACATAAGTTTATGGAAACCCCTGGCTCTGGTCGTTGGGGAGCAGATATTGTTGTAGTTAAAAATATGATGAAAGCACCGACATTGGATAATATTTTACATTGGGTGGAAATTAAATTTATTGATAGTCAAGATGCCCCTGATCGAGAGCAAATGACTGACTATGCAAGATTTTTAGGGGGGAGTACTATGTTGGCGATGATTCGGATTTCTGCTGATCCCAAAAAGAGTGATTGTGGTTGTAAGGCAAAGGCTGTACCGCAAAACACACACAAGCCAAGCAGTACCCCGCAAGGGAAAAAGACCAGTAAAGTGAATAAAATGCGTGAAATTTGGGATGTTGTTGTCACTAATGCAGAGAATCTTTGGAAATAATAAGGAATAGATGATGGGTGAGTTATTTCAACAAGCGGATGCATGGTTAGATCAGATTGAACAGACGCAAGATTATACTTTGCCTTATGTGGACGTTGAATCCAAAACAGAACCCGTCCGTCTAAATCTAATGATGTCTTTTTGGTTCTATCATGGTGAAACACTTGAAATAAGAGAATATATTTTTAACAAAGTGCTTGAATATATTCAATTGACAGGAATTGAATTTGTTCGAGAAGCTTCGGTCAATAAGCAAAGAGAGCGTAAATTTCGTAAAGAGGGATTTCCTGAAAATTGGATTGAAGATATACGTGGGAAAAGGTTAGATAGTTCATTAATTTATTATTTTTCAGATCAACCGAAAATGAGTTTTGCCCCTAAGTTCGGTTTGGATGTTAGTTGTGGGTCTGATATTGGAGATGGAAAGTGGTATTCAGTTGTTAATTTTATTTTCCCTTTTGATTACACGGAAAATGAAGCCAATAAGTTAGCTTGTATTCATTTTTTTAAATCATTCTTGCAAGAAATAAAAATAGAACAAGCTTATTGTGGTTATCGTATTGGACAACCTTTAGATTTTACCCAAGCTGTACCTTGGCAAGTTTTTGATACTGCTACAAGCTACCGTTTTTTAGGTATTGATATTGAAAAAAATATGACACAGTCTAGTGCTGTAGACAATGATGAACCTTCTTTAGAAAAAGGTGTACGTTCAACAGCTTGGTTGGTGTATCTCGGTCAGCCGTGGCTTGAAAAACTAGATGAAGTACAAGTGATTCAACAACAAGACCCGAATACGCCATTACGTTTAGAACCGATCAATGGTGGAGTGTTTTTTAGAGCAGATGAATCACCACAATTGGCAAGAATAGGTTTGCCACGCCCACAAGGTTATCAAGCGTTAAATAATATTCTTAAACCAATTCGAGAGAAAATGCTTCCGTTAACGCAATATGCCGATTCATTGGCAGAGTGGGAACCTGTATTTTTTCAGCCAGAACAATGTGATTGGTGGCTTGAACGTTGGGATCGAGAAGATGATGCTGAGTTATTAAAAAAATATCCTGTTCCTGAAAACTTAAAGCCGCAGGATTAGATTTGATTTATGGGATGTTGATAAATAATGGGTGAGTTATTTCAACAAGCAGAAGCTTGGTTAGATCAGATTGAACAAACACAAAATTATACTTTGCCTTATGTGGACGTTGAATCCAAAACAGAACCAGTGCGCTTAAACTTAATGATGTCTTTTTGGTTTTATGATGGCGATCAACTAGAAATTAAGGAAAAATTTGTCAAAAAAATACAAGACTATATTGCTTTGACAGGAGTTGAATTTCAACGAGAAGCATCCGTAAAAAATCAACGTGAACGTAAATTTCGTAAGGACGGTTTTCCTGAAAATTTATTAGAAGATATAAAAAAGGAAAAAACCTCTGTCATTTATTATTTTTCAGATCAAGCAAAAATGAGTTTTGCACCTAATTATGGTGTTGATGTGTTGTGTAGTTCGGAGATGGCAAATAATGAACGCTATTCAACAGTCAATTTTATTTTTCCATTTGATTTTACTCAAAATAGTAACAACCGTTTGCAATGTATTGAGTTTTTTAAATCAATAGTTCGTGAAATTAAGATAGAACAAGCCTATTGTGGTTATCGCGTTGGGCAACCCTTAGATTTTACCCAAGCAGTAACTTGGCAAGCTTTTGAAACCGCAGCCAATTATCGCTTTCTTGGCTTAGATATTGATAAGAACATGACGCAAAGTAGTCATGTGACCAATGATGAACCCTCTTTAGAAAAAGGTGTACGTTCAACAGCTTGGTTGGTGTATCTCGGTCAGCCGTGGCTTGAAAAACTCGATGAAGTACAAGCGATTCAACAACAAGACC
>NZ_AMFQ01000020.1:0-2454 GCF_000335555.1 Acinetobacter sp. WC-743
TATAGCTAAATATATAAAGTTTGCTACACTATAAAAAACCTTACTGACTGCTGTTATGCCTAAGCCATACTCCAATGATCTTCGATACAAAGCTCTAGACTACTACAAAGAATGCCAGAATAAGTCTAAAACATGTACTGTTTTTAAGATTGCAAGAACGACTTTAGATCTCTGGATTCAGCTCGAACATCTCCAAGGAAATGCGAATAGACCACATCCCGAAAAAGCAGGTCGACCCTATAAAATTAAAGACCTAAAGGCTTTCAAAATCTTTGTTGAAACAACATCATTTTCACAGGCTAAAGATCTGGTGCCATTATTTGAGCAAAGATTTGGTTATTCCGTCAGCTATGCCAATATCTTATTTGCTTTAAAAAAGCTGGGGTGGAGTTATAAAAAAAGAGTTTTCTCTACAGACAAGCCTGCAAAATAGGACGAGCAGTATTCCAATGGTTCCTGCCACAATGGAAACAGCAATATGGTGAAGAGTATATTTTATACATTGATGAATCAGGTATAAATACCAATGAGGTTGCTGAATATGGTTGGTCTGAGAAAGGAAAAGTTGTCGTGCATTAAGAACAGGTGGGCATGGAAGTAGACTAAATATAATCAGTGCTGTTCGATCAAGTGCAACGTTTAAATTCATTGCTCCCCTAATTTTTAAGGGCTCATGTGATCGCAATACTTTTACTGGCTGGCTTGAATATTTACTCAAAGATCTAACAAGAGATAAAAATGGTCAGCCTCAAAAATATTTACTAATTTTAGATAATGCTTCTATTCACAAAGGTCGAAAAATTGAGGAATTGGCTCGCCAGTACAATGCTAGGCTGATGTATTTGCCTACTTATAGTCCAGACCTCAATCCAATTGAAAAAGCTTGGTCTATACTAAAAAGAAAAGTCAGACATATTGTTAGCCAACAACAGAAAACTATTCTTGAGGCTTTAGATATTGGGTTTAATCAAATGTAGCATAGTTTATTTAACTAGCTATACCTGATGTCTGACTGGGCTAAGTTTTGTGATGCATAAAAAATAAATAGCATAAAATTAATGCTCCTACCTTTGGGGCAGAAGCATCAATCCATTTATTGATAATCAAAAAACCTAAAAATTAACTTACACAAAATAATTTAAGAGCTCTACTACATTTAATTTACAGCCCCATTATTACTTATAAATTTTTTAACCAATCAGGCTCTTCTTCTTCAATAAGCTCAGTATATTCTCTATTTTCAATAATATTAATCCATCCACCACTCCATAAATCAAACATAGAGAGTTTTTCAATAATATATAAATTTTTATCCATCTTAGATATAGAAATCATACTGAATTTATAATGAGTATAGTCCCCACCTGCGCCTGCTGGTATGCGCGCATCTATATCTTTATGATTCCAGTTTAAAACCTTTCCTGTTACCTGTGGTATAGCCTCTAAAAAATCAATTTCAAATGTACTAGATATTTTGCATAAACATGGAACATTGTTTACTTCCAGTATTTTTTTCGTATACAAGTTATCATCAAAGTTAACGGTTACTTTTAACATTATTTATAATTCCTAGGTATTACTGTTTCACCAGTAAAAGCTTTTTTAAAACTTTCTATCGGGCTGTAATATGATGCATTATGTGGATCTCGTATTGCTACCACTTTTTTTCCACCTCTTATTGTTACTCCATCCACTACAACAAAATGAGAAAAACCTGTTTTATCATCAGCAATTCTAACAATTACTGGTGTACCCTTACTAGTATATTGTTCAAGTTGAGTTATCGTTCTGCTAGAAAAAGCATAATTTTCGACATTATTTTGTTTTAATAACTCAGAAACTTGTTTAAAAGTAATACCATCGGTCTTCGGTGGAATTGAATTTATTAAATTTTCAACATTTACAGGTTTTTTCAATGTATCTAAAACCATTACACAAGAGTTATGACCACATGTTGGAACATTTCCTTGGCTAACTAACAATCGTTTTGTTTCATGTTGAATTGCATCAACTTTTAAAGGGTTTTTATCATGTATTGCCGCAGCTTTTAAATCTATACTTTTAGGTGCAACAGCTCCACCTATCATCAATACATTACCAACCACCTCAACTCCAGCAAATGTTCTAGACAATGCTGTCATTTCTTGATTTGTAAATAGTGATCTATCAGCAAAAACATCGTGACCACTTTTCAGTGTATTCGCAACTATTGAAGCCAATGCGCCACCTTGAACAAGTGCCCTAGAACTATTTAACTCATAGACTGAATATAGGGCTTGATAATCTGCTGGTAACAATTTTGCTTTCAAACTACCATTTTGATTGACAACTAAATAACGCAATCCTGTACTGTCATTTGGATTAGGGTCTGTTGACATTTATGGTCCATAATTTAACCTACAAGGGGAGCCATAAAAATATGCAAGCTAATGCAACAGAACTTTCATAGTTCCG
>NZ_AMFQ01000021.1:0-296 GCF_000335555.1 Acinetobacter sp. WC-743
CATTCACTGCATCGGTACTGTCACTGCTGACTTTTCCTGCCGCCACATTGATGATTTGACGTTCAGCGCCTGCTTTACCGACACTGACCACACCATTGTTAGCTGATCCTACACCCGCAAAGGCATAATCTTGACCATTGATGCTGACTTTTGACTCAGAAGTCGCTGCTCGATCTGTAGATTCATTGCCTAATACAACACTGTTGGCTTGAGTGGTGGTGATCGAACTACCTAATGCAACCGTTTTATCTTGTGCAACATTGTTGTTATAACCAATCACTAAAGCATTTTCACCT
>NZ_AMFQ01000022.1:0-115495 GCF_000335555.1 Acinetobacter sp. WC-743
CCCTGTTGCTGCACTATAAGTATCTAAGTCTTCATAACTGGACTTATAGGCATTTAGGCTATAACTATCTAAAGTGACTTTATGTAAAGGTTTACTATGAGCTTCACCATCAAAAGGTAATTTTCCTTTATTGAAGAGTTCACCGAAGTCACCCATCATAAACGTGCCACCTTGTACAAAAATCATATTCTTTTTGGTTTTCTCCACCAATTTTTTAATTCTTTGTTGTAACTCAAGATCGTTTTTTTCATTGGTCTTTTGAGCTGTTGAATTGCTATGCGTCTCATTGGTGGTTTTTGCACAAGCAGATAAGGCTAAAGTGGAGAGTAAAATAGCAATTATATTGTGTTTCATCATTTTTAAATAAGACTATCAATATTTTAGTTTTTATCCTAACTGATAATTGGCATGTTATAAAGAAGACTTATTAAAAACTGAATTGAGTCTTTAAATGCTTATATTTTAATGATATTAGCGTTGTTGAGTAACTTGGATTGTACTAAATAAATAGGTTTAAAATGAAAAATCCATGGTATTTCGTTCCTCGTACAAAAGTTGGAGAGCGTGTAAAGAAATATCAGCTTTTTAAAATTGATACTTTTGAACTGAAACGAGTGATCAATCATAATTTTTCGGTTGTGCAGATGAATTCTTCATTTATAGAGTTTATTAATAAAGAATATATTTGGATTGGGAAGTCATTTATCTATTCTTTTCTAATCGGCATTCCTGTGCTTGTAATGAGTATTTTCTTCATATATATGATTTTTTTTGATTATGGTGAAATAGATTACATTATGTGGTTTGGGGCAATATCTATTTTTATTGCAAGCTTATACATTCTTATAACGATGCTTCACCCCCTGATAAGTAAGGAACTTTTTAAGCCTTTATACAATTCGATAATGCTAAATAGGAAGAACAAAGTAGTAACTTTTCATGAAAATAACGAATTTCTGCGATTACAATTAAGTGATCTTTATTTTGATATTGTTCAATCACAAGGTATCGTTGGACTACCTTTGTATGAGTTACATGCCTATATACTTGATGGTGAAGTGATAAAACATGATATACAGTTAGGCATACCGAATATCCATAAAGACTATATAGAAGGCTTTTTATTATTTATCAAAACTTATGTAGAGCAGGGACCTGAACCCTTGTACTACAGAGAAGGGATAGACGACCCTGAGCAAGATTATAAAAGTAAATTAACCTATTGCTATGATATTCAAGAGAAAAAAGAATCCTTGAAGCAAAGTTGGCAAACCGTGTTTATCAATCATTTTCAGACACCACTCTATGCGCTTATTTTTGCTGTACCTGAATTTGTAAGGTTCTTTGGACGACGAATCACCGTTGTTTTTTCAAAGCCATTTTATTGGAGTGAAGCACTAAAAAAGGAGCATGTTGTAGATGAAAATGATCCCTATAGTGTGACAGCAAAAGACAATTTAAAGTTTGGTTTTTTTAGTGTGAAAGAGAAGCAACATGAATAATGAAGCTTTATACATATTCAGTTTAAAACTAAAGATAGCAGATAAAGCACGAGAAGGTGATTTTATCTTAAACCATATTGAATAG
The DNA here is from genome assembly GCF_000335555.1 of Acinetobacter sp. WC-743. NCBI lineage: Bacteria > Pseudomonadati > Pseudomonadota > Gammaproteobacteria > Moraxellales > Moraxellaceae > Acinetobacter > Acinetobacter sp. WC-743. The sequence continues at coordinate 1,588 of NZ_AMFQ01000022.1, forward strand.
GTCAAATATGCTTAATGGTACATTACAATATCCAGTGTATAACAATGCTAGGTACCTAACACCTAAAGAAAAGCAAAATATTCTTTCGAAGAAAATAGCTTATAAATCAAGTGTGTTTCATGGCTATCACTTTGTAAAAATGAACTCTACCTATATGGAATGTGTAAATAACAGCTTCTTTTTAAAAGGTAATTCCTATTTTAATTTGCTTGGAGTTCTTTTTATAGCAGTTCCAGTTATTTTGATTGTTTGGCTCATATTTTTTTATATAACAGTAATTCGTGATGCTGAAAGTTTACTCGGCTTCATCGTCGTTTTTTCTCCAATGCATATTTTATTTTCTTTTATTTTTTATGTTTTTTACAAAGGTTATCAAAATTTTAAAAAGTATGAAAAATTAGGCTATAACTATTATCCAATCCGCTTCAATAGAAAAAATCAAAAAGTCTATGTTTATGATGTCAGTGGTCAAATCTTTTCAGAGAATTGGGAGAAGATTGATTTTATTTTAAATCATCGACTGGGAGGCTACGAGGGCACTTTTTGGGAGATCAAGGGGGTTATCAAGGATAACAATGGCTTGATTACTTACACCTTTGCTTTTGCACTGAGTAAGCATAAAAAGCAAGAAACGCTAGAAATATGGCAGTTTATTAAAGAGTATATGAATAATGGACCTGAAAAGCTTTATTTTAATAAACATACAGTAGGTACGAGTCCTCGTTTAGTACCTGAAAAATTAAGCTATTGTTTAAATATTGAAGCACAGCCTGAGTCTTTAGAAACCAGTCAGGAAATCGTTGCATTAGATTATCAAAGTGAAATTCGATCATTCTACTCAAGGGCAATGATTAAAATTTTAGGTGCAACGCGGAATAAATTTATTCGTGCTGATAAACAACCGAAATGGTCTCAACAAGTTGAAAATGAATGTCAGGTTGATGCTAAAGACCCCTATGTTGTTGATGCTTCGACAACATACCAACTCGATACTTTTGGAAAAATAATCAAATAAAAAAGCCCCGAAGGACTTTCTTATCTCAATAAATTTTTAAGGCATCTGCTGAATCGGACTACCACCTAAAGCTTGCATCAACGTCACATAAGCGTTGTACTGGCTTTGTTTGGTTTGTACCAAAGCCAAACGAGCGCTACGTGTTGTTTCCTGGGCATCCAAAAGATTTTTTAAAGCAATCGCACCATTACGATAACGAACATCAGTCAAACGTTCAGTTTTTTCTGCAAGTTCAAGATTCTTTTGTTGTAGTGCAACTTGTTTATCTAATTCAGTTCGATTCGATAACGCATTTTCCGTGTCTGCAAAAGCTTGATATAGGGTATTGCGGTATTGAACGATGGCTTTTTCATAGTCCAATTCACTGATTTTTAAATTCTTTTGCATATCGTTATATTGTAAAAACGGTAAGCTTAGACTTGCACCTAAAGTAAGCGCAGGATTTTTCAGTAAATTGGTCAGAGAGGTGCTGGTCGAACCTAGATTTCCAGTCAAGCTAATAGATGGATAATAACTTGCTTTGGTCGCATCTTTGGTAGCTAAAGACTCACGTAAACGTAACTCAGCAGCTCTCAAATCTGGACGACGTGACAAAATATCGGCGGGTAAGCCTGCCGCAATTTCAGGTAAACGAATCCGTGGCAACTGTTGAGGTTCTTGAATATTCAACTGTTGTACTGGAATCTGCAATAACACAGCCAAAGCAGTGCGTGCTTCAACACGCTGTTGTTCAATCTGACTTAAACTTGCTTTTTGGCTTTGTACAGACTGCTCAGCTTGGGTTAAATCTAACCCTGAAACAGCACCTGCACGGTATTGGGTGCGCACCAATTCATAGGTTTTTTGGGTAGAGGCTAAGCTTTGTTGTGCAGAGCTATAGCGTTCATTTAAATAACCCAATTGCCAGTATAAGTTTGCGGTTGTACCAATTAAGGTTTGCCCAGTCGCTTGCAAGTCTTGTTCAGTGGCTAAAGACTCCCATTTAGAGGCTTCAGTCTGACGAGCCAATTTACCAAATAAATCAACTTCATAACTTACGCCAGCACTGAGCGATAGACCTCTGGCAGCATCATCACCCGAGTTGAGATCAAAGCTATGTCCAGTTGAAACACTTGAATTGACACGTGGTCCTTGTTGATCACGTGCTAACCCAGCTTTTAATCGTGCAGTTTGTAAATTAATCCCTGCGACAGCCAAATCAGCATTTCGTTCAATCACTTGATTGACCAATTGATTAAGTTGCTTATCGCCAAATAAAGTCCACCATTGGTCTGCATAAAGATCAGCTTGAACTTGTTGAGATTTTGCTTTGCCATAAGCAAAACCATTGGGGATTTGTACCGCAGGTGCTTCATACGGGGTTTTTACCACAGCAGCACATCCCACCAGTGAGCTTCCAAGAATCAAGGCTGTTGCAAGTTTGCTTAAATTCATTTGCATTAATATTTTCCTTATTCTTCGGTTATTCACGTGAAAGTGCATCGACAGGATTCAACTGCGCGGCATTTCGTGCTGGGATAAATCCAAACACCACACCAATCAAAGTTGAACATACAAATGCTGCGATGATCGAAGTACTTGAATACGCCATTTGGAAACTGCCTTTGGCAATATGTCCGATCAACTGTCCAATACCTAATGAAAGTAAGACACCTAATATTCCGCCTAAAATACACACCAAAATCGCTTCAATCAGAAACTGTTGTAGAATATCGCTTTGTCGTGCACCCACCGCCATACGGACCCCAATTTCCTGAGTACGTTCAGTCACGGAAACCAGCATAATATTCATTACGCCGATTCCACCCACCACAAGCGAAATCACTGCAATTGCAGACACCAATAAGGTCATGGTTTGGGTGGTTTGTTCAATAGTTTGACGGATACTGTCAGAGTTTTGTGTAAAGACATCTTGTGCACCGTGGCGCTGTTCTAACAAGCTTAAAATGGCATTTTCAGCCACAGCGGTCGGGTAGGTGTCTTTGACACGAACAATGATGCTACGTACATTAGACTGCCCTAACATGCGACTCATCACGGTTGAGTAAGGGAGATAGACATTTAGGCTATCAGAACTCATAAAGCCTTGTTGTGCATCAATGACTCCGATGATTCGACTCGGAACACTGCCCAATAAAATCACTTGTCCTAACGGGTCAGTGCCATCAGCAAAGAATGTCTTTTTGGTGTTCGAGTCAATCACGACATCCTGCGCACGTTGAGTCACACTTTGTTTGTCAAAAGGTTGACCTGCGACAAACTCTAAACCTCTTACAGTGAAGAAGTCTGCACTTACACCATTTACGGTGGCTGCTGCTTCGGTATCTTTAAATCGCGCTGTAACGCTACTGTTCACTGTTGGGCTAACTGCTTCTACATAGGGCTGTTCAGATAGTGCATCAGCATCTGCGGGCACAAGGGTTTTAAATTGAGCTGTCTTTGAGTTGTCACCAAAGCCTCGACCCTGAAAGACCGTAATAGTATTGGTACCTAAACTGCTGATGTTTTCCAAAATTTGTTTTTGTGAGCCATTTCCGAGTGCAACGACAGACACCACGGATGCAATCCCGATAATGATCCCCAACATGGTCAGGAAAGTGCGCATACGATGTGCATTCATTGCGAGCAAAGCCATACGGAAAGCTTCGGCAAAACGATCTAGTGCTGAACGCCAACGAGATGATTTTTTTCGACTGGATTTGGGCTCTGCATCTGCAACAACCTCAATCACATCGTCATGTTCTGGAACATTAGGCTTATCTGCAATAATATTCCCGTCACTGATTTCAATAATACGTGTCGCATTTTTTGCGACATTCATATCATGTGTAACCAAAATGATGGTATGACCTTTAGCATTTAGCTCGCGCAAGATGCGCATCACTTCGATACCACTATTTTTATCCAATGCGCCTGTTGGCTCATCGGCAAGAATAACATCACCACCATTCATCAAGGCACGGGCAATCGAAACACGCTGTTGCTGACCGCCTGAAAGTTGATTTGGACGGTTTTCAGTTTTTTCACCAAGTCCAAGATCAGTCAGGATTTCATGCGAGCGCTTTTGACGAACAGTGGGGTCCATACCTGCATAAATTGCTGGGACTTCGACGTTTCCAGCAGCATTCAAATCACCCAATAAGTGATAGCGCTGGAAGATAAAGCCAAAATACTCACGACGTAACTGAGCCAGCTCATCAGGTTCAAGTTTACGGGTTTCACGCCCATTTACCTGATAGCTTCCTGATGTTGGCTGATCCAGACAACCCAAAATATTCATCAAGGTCGATTTACCAGAACCAGACTGACCAACGATGGCAACCAACTCACCCGGATAAATCTTTAAATTAATACTTTTTAAAATCTGAATAGTGGATTCACCCGCAGGGAACTCACGTATCAGATTACTAACCTCGAGTAGAGGTTTGATCTGATGATTGTTCTGATCCATGCTTAGAGTCTCATTGGGCCATTTCTGTTGCTACGTTTTGCAGAATCATTCGACGTGTCTGAACCATCGGCGAGAATCACTTGATCACCTTCATTTAAGCCACGTAACACTTCTGCTGTAACACGGTTATTTAAACCAATTAATACTTGTTTACGTTTGGCGCTGCCATCAGCCTGTAAAACACGAACGATTGCAACGGATGCTTTACCTTGATCTAGCAAAGCTTTCTCGTCTGCGGTTAACTCAAGACGCTCTGGGCGATCTGCTGCATTTTGTCCCTCTTTATGGGTTTGACCTTGAGCAGAAGAAGCCGGGCGATTTGAATTTGCACCAGATTGACCATTTGATTTATTGGCACGTTGTGGGCGATTTGAGGCTTGAAGTGCAGCTGCAGGAACAGTCAAAGCATTTTTAGCTTCCGCTAAAATATTATAAACCTGAGCTGTCATATCAATACGCAACTTGCCATCATCATTTGGCACATCGAAGAGCGCATTATAATAAATCGCAGTGCTTGATGACGATGATGAAGAATTGCTGGTTGTTTCTGTATTGATTGATTCAGGTGCAGGCTCTACTTGACGGAGTGTTGCATAACGTTTTTTCTCACTGTCTCCCAGTGTTGTGAAATAAACTTTTTGACCTTCCTGAACTTTCATGACATCAGCTTCTGATACTTGGGCTTTGATGGTCATGGTGTCAAGTTTAGCAAGCTTCACAATCGTTGGAGCGCTTTGATTCGCGTTAACGGTTTGACCTTCTTCAGTCACAATTGCAACCACAGTACCATCCATCGGCGCAACAATACGGGTATAGCCTAAGTTTTCTTGTGAGGTTGCCAGTGTCAGTTTAGATTGTTCAATTTGCGCATTCATCGATGCAATATCGGCTTGTGCTGTCTTAAACGCAGCCAACGCACTGTCGTAATCAGCCTTAGATGTCGCATCTTGTGCATACATATTCTTCTGACGATTATATTCAGCTTCAGCCTTGGCTAAAGTGGCTTGTTTTGTGGTCAATTGTGCCTGTTGGTTTTTAATACTTGCTTCTGCTGTTTTTAAATCGTTGGTTTGTCGTACAGAATCAATTTGTGCGATCAATTGTCCTTGTTTGACTTGATCTCCCAGCTTTACATACATTTTTTTGACCTGACCAGAAACCTGTGCACCCACACTGACCATTTTGGTTGCTTCCAAGTCGCCTGTTGCAAGTACAGAATCTTCAATATCTCCACGGGTTACTTCAGCAGTAATATACTGAGGCTGTGTATTTTTTGGTTTTAATGTGTACCATGCGATTGCTGCGACGATCGCTACACAGGCCGCTATAAAAATGGCTTTGGCTGGTTTTATTTTTGGCATAGCAATAATGAGACTGAGAGAAAAATTGATCAAATTATAATGATGAATTAAGGATAAAGCGTGAATTTTTTATAATAAATAGAAATGAGAATTATTCTAGTTGATCTTTATGCTTAAAAATTAAGCATTGATAAATAAAGACTTTCCACACAACTCTGCAATACATTGTTGAATGATATGTTCGGGTTTTTCTTGACTTAGCCCTTTAATTGCTGCATCAATGCGTAATAAAAGTGTCGGCCATGTTAAAAACGATTGCGGATTTAAACGTCTAAGTGCTTGTTGGTACAAAGAAATTTTTGTTTTCCAAATGCCAAGTTGTAAAGCATTTTGTGGCTGTTCATACAATTGCATCAAAAGACGCATTTCTTTACTAATGGTCCATAAAATTAAACTATCAGGTTCTCCAGACTCCAAAAGATATTGGAAAATCTTAATGGCTAAAGCTAAATTTCCAGCGATCAATGCATCGCTTAAATCAAAAGTGCTGTAACGGGATTGATCTTGTAAGCATTGTTGTAAATGGTCAATTTCAATCTGTTTTTGATCAGGGAATGTATCTGCAACACGCATTAAACTGTTTTTAGCAGCCAATAAATTGTGTTCATGATGTTGTTCAAGCCATACCCATGCATCTTGATTGAGTTGAATACCAAGTTGTTCTGCTTCGATTACCAAGATGCGCTGACGGTCTTGTGGATAATTCGCCGTCAATGCAACTACCACACCGTTGGCTTCAACCGTTTGGAAGAAAGCAGATTTTAAACTGCTTGAATCCTGCTTTGGCATCACGATTACAAGTAAATTGTGTTCGTTATGTTGAATATATTGTTTGAGTTGTTTCAATCCATTGGCATCTGGCTTGATATTGCCATGCACTTCAAGCGCGAGATGCTGTGAAAATAAAGACAGACTGTTTAAAGCATTAAAAACATTTTTCCAGTCTGAAACACTATTTAAATCATGACGCTGTCTTTCAATTTCATGCTTTGCCCAGCTTTTTCTTAATGCATCAAGCAAATTTTGCTCTAACAGTGGCTCTTGACCATGTAAAATCCAAACACCGCGCGCTTCATCAACACGTTTAAGGGCTTGTAAATAGTCAAGTTTCATAAGTTTATTGTGCTACTGGTTGGGTGGTAATATTTCTAGCTTTCGGTAAGCGGTTGGCTGCAATTTGACGAGACATTTGTTGAGCGATGTCATCAATCAAAATTTGGCTTAAATATTTATATTGTTGATCATCGGTATTGACTGTCGCAACATCATATTGATAACTACGAGAGGCAGTCAATGTACGAGGTTCTGTAATTGGATTTCCTTGTTTGTCCTCAATCTGGAAAGTTACAGTGAGACGCAGTAAGGTTTCAACCAATTTACCATTGAGCTCATGGCGTACAGGTTTGTAACTGAGTACACGTAACACATAGGCATCATTCGCATTACTGAGTTGGACACCCGTTGCAGTCAAATAAACACTGAGTTTTTTCTCAAGATCTTCTGTATTTTCAGGTAGAACCAACTGTAGTTTGGTATAAACCAAAGGCGTTGCTTGGGTATTGGTTCCCTTTAAATGAAAGCCACAACCGACTAAGCCCGCACTCAGACCCAAAGTTAATACAACTGCTGCAACACGTTGAACCAAATGCATGCTTTGTCCTCATGATATTTCATTAAAATATGAAATATTTAATCTTGATAAATTGACCACATTTTAGAATCAAAGCCCGTTGAATGACAACGGGCTTTGTTTGGGTTTTGTTTATCGCATTAAGTCTCCCTCTTTTTAAAGAGGGGTTAGGGGAGATTTTTTCATAAAATCCCTCCAAACCTCCCTCTTAGAAAGAGAGGCTTAAAACTTTTAAACCACCAAATTCACTAATTTATTCGGCACAACAATTTCTTTCTTGGTTGGACCCGTCAAGAACTGTTGGACTTCTGGAAGTGCTTTCGCTAAGGTCAATAACTCATCTTTTGATGCATCTACAGACACTTCTAACTTACCACGAAGCTTACCATTTACCTGAACCACAATAGTTTGTGTATTACGAGTGAGTGCTGACTCATCCACAGTCGGGAACAAGACCGAAGTCAAGTCAACATTAAACTCAGCCAATAAAGTTTGACTTAAGTGTGGTGCAAAAGGTGCAAGCAAGGTCAATAGGGTAATAATCGCTTCACGTTCAACAGCGACATCATTGTCATCTTTTGCTTCAAACTTATTGCTGGCATTGAGTAATTCCATCAATGCTGCAATGGCTGTATTGAATGCATGACGACGTTCAATATCATCACCTACCTTTTGAATGGTTTCGTGAGTTTTACGACGTAAATCTTGTGCTTCTGTTGAAAGTTTAGCTGCATCAATCGCAGTTGCAGTATTGCCTTTTTCAAGGAACCCAGCTACCAAACGCCAAACACGTTTTAAGAAACGGTTTGCCCCTTCAACACCTGCATCCGACCATTCCAATGATTGATCAGGTGGCGCAGCAAACATCATAAATACGCGGGCAGTATCTGCGCCGTATTGGTCAATAATTGCTTGTGGATCGATGCCGTTATTTTTTGACTTCGACATTTTTTCTTGCCCACCAACGACAACTTCTTGTCCATCGCCATTATATTTAGCAGAAAGTATGCGACCTTTTTCGTCTTTTTCTAACTCAATATCCGCAGGGTTGAACCAGGTTTTTTTACCACTTTCAGCTTCACGGTAGAATGTGTCCGCCAAGACCATGCCTTGAGTGAGTAAGTTGGTGAATGGTTCGTTGCCTTGAACCACGCCTTCATCACGCATTAACTTATGGAAGAAACGTGCATAAAGAAGATGAAGAATGGCATGTTCTACACCGCCAATATATTGGTTCACTGGCAACCATGACTGTGCAGCTTCAGGTTTTACCATACCACCAGTAAAATCAGGAGAAGCATAACGCGCATAGTACCAAGAGGATTCAACGAATGTATCCAAAGTATCCGTTTCACGACGGGCATCACCGCCACAGCTTGGACATTTTGTTTGATAGAATTCAGGCATTTTGTTTAAAGGATTACCTGAACCATCTGGTACCACATCTGTTGGAAGCACAACAGGGAGTTGGTCTTCAGGAACAGTGACTTGACCACACTGGTCACAGTTAATCATTGGAATTGGGCAACCCCAGTAACGTTGACGAGAAACACCCCAGTCACGTAAACGGAATTGAACTTTAGAACTTGCCAATGATTGTGGTTCTAATTTTGCAAGAAAAGCGTCAAAAGCAGCTTGGAATGTTAAGCCATCAAATTCGCCAGAATTAACCAATTTACCTTCTTTAGAACCGTACCACTCTTGCCACGCTGATGCAGAATATTCGGCATCATCTGCACCTTTGGCATCGATGACTTGTTTAATTGGCAAATTAAATTTATTGGCAAACTCAAAGTCACGTTCATCGTGCGCAGGAACAGCCATGACTGCACCTGAGCCGTAGGACATCAATACATAGTTGGCAATCCAGACTGGAATTTCTTCACCAGTCACAGGATGCTTCACCGATAAGCCTGTTGCCATGCCTTTCTTTTCAGCGGTTGCCAAGTCTGCTTCTGCCACTGAACCCATGCGACATTCTTCAATAAATGCAGCAAGTTCAGGCTGTCCAGCTTCTGATTGGATCGCGGCAGCTTTCAACGCCATTGGATGTTCAGCTGCAACTGCAACATAGGTTACACCCATGAGCGTGTCAGCACGTGTGGTATAAACCGTCAAACCATCGGCATAAACTTCTGGGTTCGCAGACGGGAAGGTGATGTCCATACCCGTTGAACGACCAATCCAGTTACGCTGCATGGTCAATACTTGTTGTGGCCAACCGTCTTTTAGTGTGTCGAGATCATCTAAGAGTTCTTGCGCATAGTCTGTGATGCGGAAGTAGTACATTGGAATATCACGCTTTTCTACCAATGCACCTGAGCGCCAGCCACGACCGTTTTCAACTTGCTCATTGGCAAGAACAGTCTGGTCAACTGGATCCCAGTTTACTGTAGAGAGTTTGCGATAAATCAGTCCTTTTTTATACAGTTGGACAAATAACCATTGTTCCCAGTGATAATATTCTGGTGTACATGTTGCAAATTCACGGTCCCAATCAACAGACAAACCAAGTTTTTTCAATTGGTCGCGCATATATGCGATGTTTTCAAACGTCCATTTTGCAGGCGCAACTTGATGTGCAATTGCTGCATTTTCAGCAGGCAAACCAAAAGCATCCCAACCCATAGGTTGCAGGACAGTTTCACCCTTGAGACGGTGAAAACGACTAATCACATCGCCAATCGTATAGTTCCGCACATGACCCATATGCAGTTTGCCACTTGGATAAGGGAACATCGAGAGGATATAACGACGTGGACCTTCTACAGTGTCGGCAACTTTAAACGATTTACGATCTTCCCAGTCTTTCTGGACTTGAGGTTCAATCGCACTAGCTTGATATTCAGGATCAATATGAGTAGTCATAAACGTATTTTGAGAACAATGGTTAAAAAACTGTGTTGCACAGCATAGCGCAAAATACACCTAAAAGTGAATTTTGCGCGTTTTTAAATATGAAAAACTTGCAATTTTGTTCTTAATTGAACTAGCGAAGCGTTGAATCGCTATTGGTATTATTTTGTGGAATCACTGTAGGTTGTTGTAGCTGTGGTGGATTCACGACAGGAACATTATTTACAGGTTGTCCATTTTGAGGAGCATTTTGCTGCGTATTGGATGGATTGTTTTGTGGGGCTGTCTGTTGGGCTGTAGGTTGGTTGGTCGGTGAAGGCGTTCCACGATAACCATAAGTGTCGACTTTAGTTTTATTGCGTGCATTTTTAGGTGGTGGCGTCGTGGTGTAATGGGTAGAGCCGTTACTGTCGACCCACTTATAATACTGTTTTGCATGACTGGTTGCAGCAGTCACAGACAACAAAGCAAAAATGGTCGATACAAAAACTGTGTGTGTAAAGCGTTGGTGTTGTTTCATGGTGCAGAACCTTTGCGTCAATTTTTATTCAGACTAAAGCTAGAAATAGTTATAGCGTCTAATATACAACGGATTGTTTTAGCTTGATCTGGATATTTTTTAAATTGTATTTATTTTATACAAAAATATAAGTTTTAAAATAATTCTTTTGCAATTTTATTGGGTTATATCTGTGTTCTCTTATACGGAAACACGAGGTTTAGTGTTGGGTGACATAGAATATCCTCCTCACCCAACACTAAATTTTTATTTCTCTTTTGAATAAAAGCCATGGTTTTTTTTCATTAAAATCATTGTATATCATCTTGATATTCAATAAATGTGATCTTGACTGAAACTATATTTTGCTATCGTCATCTTTTAATTTCTATTCATGGCAGAGTTGTTTTAACTTGGACCGTTGCTATTACTGGTTTTCCGTCTATCAGAACAGGTTGGTGTTGATCATTGGCGAGCAAGACACCTATTGTATGTTCTCCAGCAGGTTCAGTGCAGGCACCAAAATTGGCTTTGATAAGTGGACCTCCAAAATCACTGTTCATACTGTTATACGAACGGTTGGGTAAATTACAGCTATCACCTTGTGGATCAATCTTCATATGAATATGACCACAATGTGAATCATTGCCACACTGCCCCGCAGGTAATAATTTAAAATTACTACTTACGATGACTCCGATCGCACGCTCAGAGTCATTGCCTAAAGGGATTACTGAGTGAGGAATAGGCCATACAATCTGTAATTTGGCAGATTCAACTTGAGGTGTTGTTGGTTTGGGTTGCGCCATTGCTGGATTGATTGACCCAACGTATAGTGCGAGTGAATAAAAAAGAGTGGACGTAGAGAGTAATGTTTTAAAAGAATACATAGGCTTACCGTTGTTTTTGTTGAGTTGAAATTTTAATGTAATCAGTGCATACATTGTGAAAATAGCATATCGTATAACCGCAACGAATTGCAATAGAGGAGAGTTATGACTCAATCGTCTTCAGATAAGTCAGCAGTATCAAGTACACGTACTACTTATCATCATGGTCACTTACGTGAAGCTTTAATTGAAGCCGCAGTACAATTGATTGATGAACAAGGGGTGGAGAAACTGAGTGTACGTGAGACCGCTAAACGTGCAGGTGTGTCTCCAGGTGCACCTTTTCGTCATTTTGCAACTCGTACTGCATTACTTACAGCTGTAGCTGAACAGGCAACAGAGCGCTTAGAGCTAGAAGTGCAACAAATGATGCACGCAGTAGAGGAGCAACCGCCATTGGTACGTTTCGCCACTATTGGTCGGAGCTATCTAAAGTGGGCGGCAACTTACCCCGTACACTTTCGTATTATCAGTGATCGTTCACTCATCGATTATGAGAGTTCCGACAAGTTAATATCCAGCAATACGAACATTCGTCATTTGATGCAACGATTGTTAAGAGATGCGTTTGGTGAGCAGATGGATGAACATAATCAGGCATTGGCAATCATAACAGCTCGTGCATTGGTGTATGGCTTAGCAAGAATGATGGTGGATGGTCATTTCCCAGAATGGGGGATAGCACAACAAACAACAGAACAGACAGTGGAGGAAATATTAGATTTTTTTGTTAAACATTTGTCTAAAATGTAATCATAACGTGAATTTGATGGAATTAAATCTTCAACTTATTGAAAAATAATAAATCTATGTGGGTTTTTGCTGAATTTTTATCCGATTTTGGATGAGGGGCGGAGCTCCGCAAGGGCTCGCCATACTTGTTTTGGCATGAGGAGCGAAGCTCCGTAAGCGCCACCATCAATATAGTTTCATTTCTCTTGATCAATAAAATGAAGGCGATCAATAGATTATTTGATAATCTAAAGCTTGCACTGCCACGCTTTAGTGCTAAAGTTTAAATTCTTTTGCGTAGGCGATGCCTCACTTTTCAGAGATGAAAAGTGACAAAAATCTTTCGTTGAGCGAGGGGTACATCCTTTACCCCCGCTCAACATGGCGACATCCATGTCGCCTCACGATAGCAAGACCATCAATGATTCAAAAAGTACAAAATAAATGAATCATCCAAATCACTTGTATGAATAGTCAGGCGGTTTGACTGTATCATCTTTCATCAAGGATTTTTATCGAACTCAGGTTAATCATATTATTTAGCGATATATCAAAAACGTTATTGATATATCAAAAACGTTATTGATCGGAATGTAATAAATACTTTAAGTGAAGTTTTAGAGTATTTTGATCATTATTATTTTGGCTAGAAAAAAATAGTGTACCTGAATGAATTTTTATATCAATTTTACAAAACCATCGTTATTTGGTGAGAGGGTATTTTTCATACAAAAATATAAGTTTTAAAATAATTCTTTTGCAATTTTATTGAGTTATAAGTGATTGAAATTTTATTTATAATACACTTAAAAAAAAGGAATAGTTTTAAAAATAATCGGTTGGTAAATAATCAATAAAAACCTTATGAGAAACCTTGACTTTGTTCGCTAAAACTACAAAAATGCTTGCTCAAGTTTCAGATGTTTTTTTCGATCACCCTTCGAATAAAAGTATCAAAGCAAGCAATAACATTTTCTCTAAGCCGAGAAAATGACCAATACCGAAACATGTTTATCCCAACATATTTCAGTGATTCATACAGCCCACACGGTTGCGTGACGATTTATTTTTTTATTGCTGCAAAAACGAGTCAATATGTGTGCTATAACAGAGCGCACAATCAATGAATGAAACACAGTCTATGTCTCCCATAGTGCTGTGGAAAAAAGATTAGGGTGAATACGTTGGAACTTTTATCTGGTGGTGAAATGCTTGTTCGTGCATTGGCGGACGAAGGCGTTGAACATGTTTTTGGATACCCAGGCGGCGCAGTATTACATATTTATGATGCGCTATTTAAACAAGATAAAATTAATCATTACCTCGTGCGTCATGAGCAAGCTGCTGGTCACATGGCAGATGCATACTCACGCGTGACAGGTAAAACAGGTGTCGTACTGGTCACTTCTGGACCTGGCGCAACCAATACCGTAACACCAATCGCCACAGCTTATATGGACTCAATCCCAATGGTGATTTTGTCTGGACAGGTTGCAAGCCATCTGATTGGTGAAGACGCATTCCAAGAAACAGATATGGTGGGGATTTCTCGTCCAATCGTAAAACATAGTTTCCAAGTGCGTCATGCAAGTGAAATTCCTGCAATAATTAAAAAAGCATTTTATATCGCTTCTTCTGGACGTCCGGGTCCTGTTGTTGTTGATATTCCAAAGGATGCGACCAATCCTGCAGAAAAATTTGCGTATGAATATCCTGAAAAAGTAAAAATGCGTTCTTACCAGCCTCCGCATAGAGGTCATTCAGGTCAAATTCGTAAAGCAATTGATGAATTGGTGAATGCAAAGCGCCCAGTGATTTATACAGGTGGTGGTGTTGTTCAGGGCAATGCTTCTGAATTACTCACGGAATTGGCGCATTTATTAAATTATCCAGTGACCAATACCTTGATGGGTTTAGGTGCTTTTTCTGGAAATGATCCGCAATTCGTAGGCATGCTCGGAATGCATGGTACTTACGAAGCCAATATGACCATGGCAAATGCTGACGTTATTTTAGCAATCGGCGCACGTTTTGATGACCGTGTAACCAACAATCCTGCTAAATTCTGTCCAAATGCTAAAGTCATTCATATTGATATTGACCCTGCGACCATTTCGAAAACGATTATGGCGCATATTCCAATCGTGGGTGCGGTAGAACCTGTACTTCAAGAGATGTTGGTTCAGTTGAAGCAAATGAATGTTTCAAAGCCAAATCCAGAAGCGATTGCAGATTGGTGGACACAAATCAATGAATGGCGCAAAGTTCATGGTTTGAAGTATGAAGCAGGTCAAGATGGTGTGATGAAGCCACAACAAGTGGTTGAAGCATTGGATAAGATTACCAATAGTCAAGCAATCATTACTTCTGATGTTGGTCAACATCAAATGTTTGGTGCCTTGTATTATAAGTATACTCGCCCACGCCAATGGATTAACTCAGGTGGTTTGGGGACAATGGGTGTAGGTTTGCCTTATGCAATGGCGGCAAAATTGGCATTCCCAGATCAACAGGTGGTGTGTATTACAGGTGAAGCATCTATTCAGATGTGTATCCAAGAGCTTTCTACATGTAAGCAATACGGCTTAAATGTGAAAATTCTTTGCTTAAATAACCGTGCTTTAGGAATGGTTAAACAGTGGCAAGATATGAACTATGAAGGACGCCATTCAAGTTCTTATGTTGAATCTTTACCTGATTTTCCAAAACTTATGGAAGCATACGGGCATGTTGGTATCCAGATTGACCATGCAGATGAGCTTGAATCTAAGCTTCAAGAAGCGATGGCGATCGAAGATAAATGTGTGTTTATCAATGTCATGGTTGACCGTACAGAGCATGTATATCCAATGCTGATTGCAGGTCAGTCAATGAAAGATATGTGGTTATCTAAAGGGGAGCGTACTGAATGAGACATATTATTTCTGTACTCGTTGAAAACGAAGCTGGTGCGCTTTCTCGTTTGGTGG
Organism: Acinetobacter sp. WC-743; assembly: GCF_000335555.1. Taxonomy (NCBI): domain Bacteria; kingdom Pseudomonadati; phylum Pseudomonadota; class Gammaproteobacteria; order Moraxellales; family Moraxellaceae; genus Acinetobacter; species Acinetobacter sp. WC-743. Next base: position 16,991 of record NZ_AMFQ01000022.1, read on the forward strand.
GGTTGTTTTCTCAACGTAACTACAACATCGAAACTTTAAATGTAGCACCAACTGAAGATCCAACCATGTCGCGTTTGACATTGACGACTTATGGTGATGATCACAAGATCGAGCAGATTACCAAGCAACTCAACAAATTGGTTGAGGTGGTTAAGGTGGTTGATCTGTCTGAGGGTGCGCACATTGAGCGTGAACTGATGCTGATTAAAGTCAAAGCATTAGGTTCTGCACGTGCTGAGATCAAACGCACTGCGGATATTTTCCGTGCGCAAATTGTCGATGTAACACCAACGACTTATACCATTCAGATTGCGGGTACAACAGAAAAAATTGACGGCTTTATTGATGCGCTTGCAGAGAACACAATTTTAGAAGTGGTTCGTTCTGGCGTATCAGGTATTGCTCGCGGTGAAAAAGTTCTTTCACTGTAATTTATTCAACCCTTAATTAATTATTTGATTTTTTATTCCCTCATGTATAACCTCTTCTCGGAATAGAAGAGGGACTTAGACTAGAAGATTCCAAACAAAAATCTTCAGGATAAGAAGAGGAAACACAGCATTATAGCGGAGACAGCAATGCAAATTTTTTATGATAAAGACTGCGACTTATCTATCATCCAAGGTAAAAAAGTAGCGATCATTGGCTACGGTTCACAAGGTCACGCACATGCGCTTAACCTTAAAGATTCAGGTGTAGACGTTACTGTTGGTTTACGTGCTGGTTCAACTTCTTGGAAAAAAGCTGAGAATGCAGGTCTTAAAGTTGCTGAAGTTCCAGCTGCTGTTGCTCAAGCTGATTTAGTCATGATTTTGACGCCGGATGAGTTCCAATCACAACTTTATCGTGATGTGATTGAACCAAACATCAAAGAAGGCGCAACTTTGGCATTTGCTCATGGTTTCTCTGTTCTTTATAACCAAGTTGTTCCGCGTAAAGATTTAGATGTAATCATGGTTGCACCAAAAGCGCCTGGTCACACTGTACGTTCAGAGTTCCAACGTGGTTCAGGTGTTCCTGATTTGATCGCTATCCATCAAGATGCTTCTGGTAATGCACGTAATGTTGCACTTTCTTATGCTTCTGGCGTAGGTGGTGGTCGTACAGGAATCATCGAAACTTCATTCCGTGAAGAAACTGAAACTGACTTATTCGGTGAGCAAGCAGTTCTTTGTGGTGGTGCGGTTGAATTGGTTAAAATGGGTTATGAAACGCTTGTTGAAGCGGGTTATGCACCAGAAATGGCTTATTTCGAATGCTTACACGAACTTAAATTAATCGTTGATTTGATGTTCGAAGGCGGTATCGCAGACATGAACTATTCAGTATCAAACAATGCTGAATATGGTGAATATGTGACTGGTGTTGAAGTGATCAACGAGCAATCACGTGAAGCGATGCGTAATGCGCTTAAACGTATCCAATCTGGTGAATATGCGAAGATGTTCATTCAAGAAGGTGCGTTGAACTATCCATCAATGACTGCTCGCCGTCGTCAAAATGCAGCGCACGGTATCGAAGTAACAGGTTCTAAGTTACGTGCAATGATGCCTTGGATTCAAGCGAACAAAATCGTTGATAAAGAAAAGAACTAATTTTTAGTTTTACCAAAGCCCACTCATTTGAGTGGGTTTTTTTATGTTATATTTTAGATAAATTGAATAATAAAGTCGCACAAAATGGTATTAAAAAAACAATTTACCTTGATTGGTTTGCTGAGTTATTTTGCTATAAGTTTGACGTTTGCGCAAAATATAGTTGTAGAAGCTACTCGGCATACATCTCAGTCTGAATCGAGTAATGTTCAAAATTTGGAAAAGAATGTGCTTGATGAAAAGCTTGCCTATGATGCTTTAGAAAAAGCCAATCAGTATTTAATCGCGGGACATCCGCAGCAGGCGATTGTAACCTTACATACTGCAATTCAATATTTTGAAAAATATCAAAATAGTCGTCAATATGTCCTTTATGCTGCCAGCGGAACAGCTGAAACCTTACTGTATCTAACGCTTGATATCGGAAAGCAAAAAGATATTAGAGTCTTTTCAGGAACTTGGGCTGACTTATATTTTCAAACAGCTTATGCCTATATTGAAATGAGTGATTGGAGCAATGCACAGTCTGCGTTACAAAAAGCATTGTTATTGTCTCCTTTTAATAGTGGGTATTTAAAAGAACTGGGATTTATTCAGCAAGCACAAAAACAGTGGCAAGCATCATTAGAAAGTTTTAAAGCAGCTGAAGAGTATGTGTATTTGGTTGAGCCTGAGCAGAAAAGATTGGCGATTCAGCAGGGTGTAAGGCGTAGTCTAGGAGTGAGTTTAATTGAATTAAATCAACTGGATGAAGCGGTTAAATATTTTAATCAGGTGTTAGAAGCTGATCCGTCTGACTCAAAGGCGCGTAATGAATTAAAATACATTGATGAGTTGAAGAAAAAAGGTGATATTGCCAAACAGCCAATTGGTCGCGTTTAGATTTCGATCTTTTAAATCATCTAAGGGTCGCAATAATTAACTTATGAAAAATTATTTTGTGATAAATTACACATTATTGATTATCGTTGAATATGGTTTTGAATCATGAAATTTAAACTTTTTCTCACTATGATGACTTTGTCTATTTCATGTTTTAGTTATGCTGAAACTCAGTCTACTTCTGTACAGGCAAATACCAGTTTAAAGCCATTAAGTGGTGTGCGTGTGTCGATGCAGCGTATGCTTAAATCAGGTGAAGGTCGTTATTATATGAACCTTTATGCAGGGATTGCACATCCGCATGGCGTACTGACTGATTTAATGAATGGTACAACGATAGACTTTAAAGGAACTCAAAAAGGCGATCAGTTAGATTTAAAATCACTGGCTTCAGAAGCAGATAACACGACTGTTGGCAAGTATCAACTGACAGGTTTGTTGAATGCAAATAGTGGATTGTTTAAAGCTACACTTTTAGAAGCAGGCAAAACAGCTAGGCAATCCATACAATTTGAACCTGCTTTTAAGGTCGTGAATAAACCAGTTTTTATCTTTAAATTCTATGGTCAGGACGATGCCAATAGCCCATTTGGCAAAACTTTAAAACGTGTAGATGTATTGAATAAAAACAACAATACTGTCGTGCAAAGCCTTACTGGGTTTACAGGCTATCCAAACAGTGTCGGTTATATGGATATCAATTTTGATGGTTATTATGATGTAATTGTTTCTGACTTATCTCAAGGGCGCACAGTAGAGGATAAACGCTATATTTACTGGATGTATAATCCAAAAACTCAACAGTTTCAGCGTTCTCCACAACTGGAAAAGATTGCAGGCTTTCCGAACCTGCATGGTGAAAAGCAACAGATTGATTTTGGCAATGGACAAGTTTACCAAGTGGAAAACGGTCTACTCATTCGCGTGAAAGGTGATCAGTGATTGGTCAAAAAACTGTCATAAAATAATCATTAAATTGTCAAGAAAATAACCTAATCTGTTAAAAAAATGAACAGATTAGGTATCGTATGAATAAACCGTTCACGAACACCTTGCAATTTAAACAACAAGATTTTCCCGATAATATTCAGTATTATTTCAACCCAAACAACAAGAAAACGACAACCAATAATGATGACCTTATTCGTGATTTATCTCGACCTCGTCTCAAAATTGCAATCGTGACTGAAACATGGCCACCAGAAATTAATGGTGTTGCTTTATCTTTGATGCAACTGTGTAAAGGGTTGCAAAATCAAGGGCATAAAATTCTGCTTATTCGTCCTGAGCAAAAAGCGCAATGCTATGACTTCGTTCCCAATAAAGAATGCTTGGTGAATGGGCAATCAATTCCAAAATATCCAGATATGAAGTTCGGTTGGCCACAATTCCTCAAAGTTTCTCAAGCGATTTCAGCATTTACACCCGATGTCGTGCATATCGTGACTGAAGGACCATTAGGATTTACAGCATTACACGCTGCAAAAACACGACGTATCCCCGTTTCAAGTGGCTTTCATTCACAATTCCAAGAGTTTAGTCGGTTCTTTGATTTGGCATTCTTGGTCAAGCCGATTCAAAGTTATTTGAGATGGTTTCATAATGCAACACAACTGACCTGTGTCCCTAGCCGTGACACTGAAATCGCTTTACGTGAATTTGGTGTGACCTGCCCATTGGTTGTCGTAGGCAGGGGGATTGATACAGATCGATTTTCTTCACAACGTTATTCAGCACAGCTTAGACAGCAGTGGGGCGCAGATGAAAACACTACGGTGTTGATTTATGTTGGGCGTTTATCTTCGGAAAAAGAAGTTAATGTGGTAATTGATGCTTATTCCGCGTTACGTAAGCAATCACAGCGTCAAGTCAAATTGGTGTTGGTGGGAGATGGTCCTGATCGTAGCCGATTAGAAAAAATGCCAGGTGCAGAACATGTGATTTTCATGGGTAGCCTAAGTGGCACGCAACTTGCTGAGGCTTATGCAAGTGCCAATGTTTTTGTATTTGCCAGCCAAGTCGAAACATTTGGTAATGTGGTCATTGAGGCGATGGCAAGTGGCTTACCGATTATTGCCTATGATTATGCCTGTGCCCAACTTCATGGCAAACATACACAAACAGGTTGGTTATGTTCAATTGGCGATATTCAACAGTTAACACAACATGTGTTGCAAATTCCAGATAACAACATGCTGAAACGCATGGGGCAACAAGCCATGCAAGATGTTCAAAGCATCGGATGGCAACATCCAGTTCATCAATTCGAAGAAGCACTATATCAGGTTACGCAGTATGCAAAACGGCTGACCTAGTTCATCTCAAATAATGAGAGGAGAGTGAAAATGAATTTTAAAAATACCAAAATAAAAATGCTCGATCTCGATCTTAGAGGTTGCTTATATCTCAATAACTTATCGCATACGCAAAGTGTTGCAACGTTTTTTAAAACCATTAGTCGTCTAGGTGATGGTGCATTTTGGTGCGCAATGTTAATGCTGGTATGGTTGCAAAAAGGCTGGATGTATGGACTGCAATTGCTCTATGTCGTGGTTGCTGGTCTGTTAGGAACGGGGATTTATAAATTTCTAAAACATAAAACAGTTCGCCCGCGACCTTATCAAGTCCATCAGGTGATTATTTTAGGTGAGCGCCCTTTAGATCATTTTAGTTTTCCATCAGGTCATACACTACATGCTGTGATGGCAACGATTGTCTTTGGTTATATCCAACCCCTGATGTTATTTATCATGACACCTTTCACTGTGTTGATTGCGCTGTCACGAATGGTTTTGGGCTTGCATTATCCAAGTGATGTGATTGTTGGGGCACTGATTGGTGCAAGTGTCGCAAGCTTGATTGTTTTAACTGCGCCTTATTTAGGAGTTATTCTATGATGGTTTATTTATTGGTGGTGTGTAACTTCATTTTTAAAGAATCAGATGACTTTGATCATCAAGGTTTTAATTTTGAATGATGGTCTACACCTAGTCGCAAATATAGACGAATTGTCCACAGCCCCTAAGATTTGGTAAAGTAGCAGGATTAAATAAAGCAAAGGAACATGAGCATGGGCTTACGTTGGACAGACACGATTGACATCGCAATTGAACTCAGTGAAGCGCACCCAGATGTGGATCCACAATGGGTGCGTTTTACCGATATGCATGCTTGGATTTGTGCTTTGCCAGAGTTTAGTGATGATCCAACAAAATCGACAGAAGGTTTGTTGGAAGCTATTCAAATGGCATGGATTGATGAAGCAAATTAATCGCTTCTCGATGTAATTCAATGGTGGAATCTCACTACACATCGAAAAATCCAATTTTTTTACAGATTAAAAGCGGAAAATTATTCATTATTCGGTATAATGCGCCAAAAATTTCGTGTCAAATTGACTTAAGGAGCCAATCATGGCTATTGAACGTACTTTATCTATCGTAAAACCAGATGCAGTTGCTAAAAACCACATCGGTGACATCTTTGCTCGTTTCGAAAAAGCTGGTCTTAAAATCGTTGCGACTAAAATGAAACACCTTTCTAAAGCTGAAGCTGAAGGTTTCTATGCTGAGCATAAAGAACGTGGTTTTTTTGGTGATTTAGTTGCATTCATGACTTCTGGTCCAGTAGTTGTATCTGTTCTTGAAGGTGAAAACGCTGTTCTTGCTCACCGTGAAATTCTTGGTGCAACAAACCCTAAAGAAGCTGCTCCTGGTACAATCCGTGCAGATTTCGCTGTAAGCATCGATGAAAATGCTGCTCACGGTTCTGACTCAGTTGCATCTGCTGATCGTGAAGTAAACTACTTCTTCGCTCAAACTGAAGTTTGTCCACGTACTCGTTAATTCGACGTATTTAGGGTCTATTTTCTTATCCAATAAATCTTCGATTTATGAATTGATAACAGACCCGAAACCAGATAGGTGATATACTGCTTGTCTGGTTTTTTTATTTTTGTTGTTTTTATTGATTAAATACTGATCAATATTTTTCATTCTACGGCATGATTTAGGTAATCCCCATGAGTTCTGAAGTTGTCGCTTCATCGTTAAATTTAGATGAACAGCAGCCTGCATCGTCACATACAGTACAGGCTGACCGTGTTCAGTCTGCACATGCACAGAAAGTGAATTTACTTGGCATGTCACGTCCGCAATTGGAAAAATTCTTCGAAGAAATGGGGGAGAAAAAATTCCGTGCTGGGCAAGTAATGAAATGGATTCATCAGTTTTTTGTCACTGATTTTGCTGAAATGACCAATATTTCAGGCAAACTTCGAGAAAAATTAGAACGAATTTGCGAAATTAAGGCACCAGAGGTTGTTCATCGCAACTATTCAAAAGACGGCACACGTAAATGGGTTTTCCGAGTGGGCGATGGTGCAGGTTCACTGGTAGAAACCGTGTTGATTCCTGCTGAGGATAAGACGGGGTCACGTAAAACCTTATGTATTTCTTCACAAGTCGGCTGTGCGCTTGACTGTTCATTCTGTTCAACAGGTAAGCAGGGTTTTCAGCGTGATTTATTGCCAGATGAAATCATTGGGCAATTGTGGATGGCGAACTATTCTTATATGGAAGATGTACCAGTCGCAGAGCGCGAACGTTCTGTGACCAATGTGGTTATGATGGGAATGGGCGAACCACTGTTGAACTATGATGCAGTTTTGAGTTCGATGAATATCATGCTGGATGATTTTGCTTACGGAATGTCAAAACGCCGTGTCACATTATCGACATCAGGTGTAGTTCCGAAAATTGACCAATTGGCACAAGATATTGATGTTGCTTTGGCGATTTCCTTACACGCGCCAAATGATGAATTGCGTAATGAATTGGTACCAATCAATAAAAAATATCCTTTGGCGCAATTGATTGCTGCATGTCAGCGTTATATTGCCAAAGATGGCAATGAAAGTTCACGCAAGCATGTGACGATTGAATATGTGATGTTGGATGGTGTGAACGATCAACCTGAACATGCACAACAAATGATTAAATTGCTGAAAAACTTACCAAGCAAAATTAATTTAATCCCATTTAACCCATTTCCACATGCGCCTTATGGGCGTTCAAGCCGAAATCGAATTATTTCTTTCCAAAAAACTTTGTCTGATGCAGGTTTTGTGTGTACGATTCGTCAGACACGTGGTGATGATATTGATGCGGCTTGTGGACAATTGGTGGGGCAGGTTGCAGACCGTACACGTCGTGCTGAACAGTGGAAAAAGAAAGTGGCTGAACGTGGTGAAATTATACGTTCACAAGGTTAAAGATCTGTAGACATAGATTTATATCAACAATGAATCAGGGGCTGACTTTGAGAAAATCGATGTATCAAAAAGCAGTTGTAATATTGGCAATTGGTTTATCTGCATTGGTGGTACAGGGTTGTCAAACGACAAACTCAGACACAATTATAAAAAAAGATCCTGAGAAAGCCGTCAAAGTTCGTACCCAGTTAGCTGCGGAGTATATTCGATCAGGCGATCTGGATGCAGCCAAACGTGCACTTGATCAAGCCCTTGAAACAGATTCACGAGATTCAGCTGCCAATATGATGATGGGGGTTTTACTACAACAAGAAGGTAGTAAGATCAGCATGGAAAAAGCGGATGGCTATTTTAAGCGTGCGATTTCCAGTGATTCGAAAAATGCGCAGGCTCGTAATAATTATGGAACATATTTATTTGTTAGCGAGCGTTATAATGATGCGATTGAGCAGTTGAGTATCGCAGGCGCATCTCTTGGATACGACCAGCGTTATAAGGCTTTAGAAAATTTGGGGCGGGTATATTTAAAAGTTGGTGATACAGCAAATGCCGAAAAAGCATTCAAAAATGCCCTACAAGTCAATCGCGATTCGATCATTTCTTTGGTAGAGTTGTCTGAGATTTTCTATTTGCAACAAAAAAATGCGCAAGCAAGTCAACTCTATGAACAATATGTTCGTTTAGTAGGTCAGGACAAACAGGGCGCAAGAGCACTCTGGATTGGTTTACGTATTGCACGTGCCAATAATGACCAGATGGGAATGCAAGTACTGGTGAACCAGTTGCGGGCATTATTCCCTGACAGTAAAGAATATCAACGTTATCTGCAATTACAGTACAGTACTGAGGCCGTATGGAAGTAAATCCTAATTCACAGCAACCTACAGGTTCAAACGTAGCATCTAATGGCTTAGGAAATGTTCAACGTCCAGGTGAGTACTTGCGTCAAATTCGAGTCTCGAAGAACCTAGACATTCAAGATGTTGCAAAAGAGCTGAAAATGCCTGTGAAAACCTTACAAGCATTAGAGCAAGATGAATATAAATCTTTGCCAGAAGCGACTTTTATTAAAGGCTATTATCGTTCATATGCGAAGTTTTTGGGTGTTGATGCAACGGTCATCATTCAACGTTTTGATGAAATTTATCAAAATGATACAGGGCTTTTGCCGAACCATGCATTGAACAATTCTCCGATCAAGATCATGGGTAAGCTTCCTGGTTCAAACAGCGATCGTAATAAAAAATGGGTGAAGCGTGCTTTGATTGCCATTGTTGCGATTGCCGTGATTTGGGTCTTGATCGCAGGAATTCAAAAGTTTACATCAAGTAAAAGTAATGACACTGATGCTAAACCACAAGAGTCTGAAGTAGAGGTATTGAACTTAAACAATGCAACTGCGACTTCTGGTGACCAGATGGTGTTGAATTTTAGCCATCCAACTTCTGTGCATATTGTGGACAGCACAGGAAAAGTTTTGGCAACTGGTCGTCAATCTGCGACATTGACACTGAGTGGTCAGTCACCATTCCAAATTCGACTCGATGATGCAACTGCTGTGTCATTAAGCCTTAATAATGAACAGATTTCATTGTCTCCATATACAGTGAACGGAAAAGCAGAATTCCGTTTGTCACGTTAATGGGCAAGAGTAGATAAGATCATGATTGAGAATCCAATCAAGCGTCGTCCAACACGTAAAATACGTGTGGGTTCGGTGTATGTCGGTGGTGATGCCCCGATCAGTATTCAAAGTATGACCAATACTGAAACATGTGATGTTGATGCAACGGTTGCGCAGATTCAACGCTGTGCAGATGTGGGCGCTGATATCATGCGTGTTTCAGTACCGACGATGGAAGCTGCCGAAGCTTTTGGTGAAATTCGTAAGCGTGTTACCGTTCCTTTGGTGGCGGACATTCATTTCGATTATAAGATTGCTTTGAAAGTCGCTGATATGGGTGCAGATTGTTTGCGTATCAATCCTGGTAATATTGGTTCTGAAGCCAAAATTCGTGAGGTTGTGGCTGCCGCACGTCATCACGATATTTCGATGCGTATTGGGGTCAATGCTGGATCTTTAGAGAAAGATATTCAAAAGAAATATGGTGAACCGACAGGACAAGCTTTGCTTGAGTCTGCGATGCGTCATATTGATATCTTGGATCGTTTGGATTTTCATGAGTTTAAAGTGTCGGTAAAAGCGTCAAATGTATTTTTGACAATGGATGCTTATCGTTTATTATCTGCACAGATTGATAACCCACTGCATTTGGGTGTGACTGAAGCAGGGGTATATCGTACAGGTTCTGTGAAATCTGCGATTGCCTTAGGTGGTTTGTTGATGGAAGGCATTGGTGACACCATGCGTATTTCATTGGCAGCAGAGCCTGAAGAAGAAGTTAAAATTGGTTTTGATATTTTAAAATCATTGAGTCTTCGTTCAAATGGGATCAATTTTATTGCTTGCCCAAGCTGTTCACGTCAAGAGTTTAACGTGATTAAGGTCATGCAAGCCCTTGAAGAACGTTTGGAAGATATTCGTACACCGATGGATGTATCTGTCATTGGGTGTAAAGTCAATGGTCCGGGTGAAGCCAAAGAAGCTGATATTGGTATTGTCGGTGCAAGTCCTCGCTCACTCGTGTATCGTAATGGCGAAAAGAGTCATTTAATAGATACAAATCAGTTGGTTGATGAAATCGAAACGATGGTTCGTCAACGTGTTCAAGAGCTTGAAAAAGCTAAAGCTAAAGAGATTATCCGTAGTTCATCATGAGTTCAATTGTCGCAATTAAAGGTTTTAACGATGTTCTTCCAACGCAAACTGCTGCATGGAGACGTCTTGAGCAACATTTAGCATCACTTATGGATGCTTATGGTTATCAGCAAATCCGTTTGCCGATCGTTGAACATACCCATTTGTTTAAACGTTCAATTGGTGATGCAACTGACATCGTTGAAAAGGAAATGTATACATTTCTGGATAAAGGTAATCCACCTGAATCTTTAACATTGCGTCCAGAAGGGACTGCGGGTTGTGTGCGTGCGATGTTGGAGCATAACTTGTTGCGTGGTGCGAATCCACGTGTTTGGTATGTGGGTCCAATGTTCCGTTATGAGAAACCTCAAAAAGGACGCTATCGCCAATTCCACCAATTTGGTGTTGAAACTTTTGGTGTGGCAACGCCAGATCAAGATGCTGAACTGATTCTGATGACGGCACGTTTGTGGAAGCGCATGGGGGTTGCAGATAAAGTTCAACTTGAGTTGAATACTTTGGGTGAATCTGATGAGCGTGCCGAGTATCGTGCAGCATTGGTTGAGTTTTTGACAGCTCATCAAGCAGACTTGGATGAGGACTCACAACGCCGTTTGACAACTAATCCTTTACGTATCTTAGATTCAAAAGATGCACGTACCCAACAAATTCTTGAAAATGCGCCAAAGTTGCATGACTTCTTGAAAGAAGACAGTTTGAATCATTTTGCCCAGTTACAACAGTATTTAACGGATGCTGGAATTAGTTTTGTGATCAATCAAAAACTGGTACGTGGTTTAGATTATTACAACAAAACAGTATTTGAGTGGACTACAACGCATTTGGGTTCTCAAGGAACTGTCTGCGCAGGTGGTCGTTACGATGGTTTGGTTGGGCAGCTTAAAGGTAAGCCGGATCAATCTGTGCCAGCTGTGGGTTTCGCCATGGGGATGGAACGTTTATTGTTGTTGCTTGAGCAAGTTGAAGACAATACTCCAACGCGTGAGTGTGAGCTGTTTTTGCTTTCTGACCCGGCGACACAAGGGCAGGCTCTGGTTCTGGCTGAGCAAATGCGAGATCAAATCGAAAAGGCAAACAGTGCAATCCGTTTAAAAACAGGTTCACAAGGTTCTATGAAGAGTCAAATGAAGAAAGCAGACCAGTCTGGTGCGATCTATGCATTGATCTTTGGTGAACGTGAAGCTGAAGCACAGCAAGTTTTAGTTAAAGAACTTGCTACAGCAGAACAACATGAAATTCAGGTGTCTGAAATAGTACCGTTTTTCATTGAAAAACTTTCGTCAAAATAAGCCGATAATCATAAGGAAAAGGGGAGTCAAATGAGCGCAATGACTGATGAAGAACAACTGGATAGTGTGAAGTCATTCTTTAAAAAATATGGCTCGGCTATGGTCACTGGTGTGCTCATTGCATTGATTGCCTTTTTCGGTTGGGAATATTGGCAAAAGAAAACTTTGGCTGAAAATCAAAACCAAACAGCTAAAATTCAACAATTGATGGATGAGGCAAGAGCAGCCAATGGTGATGCTAAAGTCACGGCTGCATTGGTGTCATCCGCAGATAGAATTGTGAAAGACAATCCAGATTCAGTGCAGGCGATTCAGGCTCAAATTATCATGGCGAAACTTGCTTATGATAAAAATGATTATGCCTTGGCTGAACGTGAGTTGAAAAAAGTCGAAAATTCCAAAATTAAAGATGCTGGTTTGTTACAAGTTGTAAAAATCAAGTTGGCTGATGCGCAATTGGCGCAAAAAAAGTTTGATGATGCTTTAAAAACCTTGTCAGCTGTGAATGATCCTGCATTTCAAGCCAGTGCTGATGAGATGAAAGGTGACATTTATGTAGCAAAAAATGATACTGAAAATGCCAAAAAATCGTATCAAGCAGCATGGAATGCAGTTGTTGAGCGTAAGCAAGAACGACAAATTTTACAAATTAAACTCGAAAGTGTTGGCGTATTAGTAGAAGATCCTGATCTTGAGCGCCCAATTTTAGCAACACAAGTGGATGAGTCTTAATGGATAGAAACTTTAAAATACCTTTTGCTTTAGCAATCTTATCAATCGCTTTAATCGGCTGTTCAAGCAATAAGACGAAAGAAGTTAAGATTAAGCCGAATCCACTCCCTAAAGTTGCACAAGCATCAAGCTTGGTTCAAGTTTTTTCGACCAGTGTTTCGTCGACCAGCAGTGAAGATGCACTGCGTCTTCGTTTGGATACGGACAATGGTGTCGTATTTGCTTTAGATCCAAAAGGTGAGGTGTCAGCCTATAAAGGTAAACAACGCCTATGGGAAGCTAAAGTGACCAAAGAAGGTCTAAGCTCAGGTGTTGAAGCTGCTGACGGTGTGGTGATTGTGGGCAATCAAAAAGGGCGCATCTTTGCTTTAGATCAAGCTACGGGTGCAACCAAATGGTCTACACAGTTATCGGGCGCAATCATTAGTTCAGCATTGATCCAATCTGGTCGAGTAATCGTGGTTGCAAATGATGGCACTGTCTATGCGTTAGATGTTGAGTCAGGTCAACAAGCTTGGACCTACAAATTACCAAATGCTTCGTTGAGCTTACGTGGTCAAGCTGCCCCAGTAAGTTTGGATCCGCGCACAGTGCTTATAGGAACATCTACAGGTTACCTTTTCGCAATTGATAGTCTTGCAGGTGTGCCTCGCTTACAACGTCGCGTTGCCGTTTCAGAAGGGCGTTCGGATATTCAACGTTTAATTGATGTTGATAGTGAGCCTGTGGTTTCTGGGCAGTATGTCGTAACAACAAGTTTTCAAGGGCAAGTTACTGTGCTTGATTTAGCGACACAACGTATTTTGTGGAGTGAAAATTCAAGCAGTATCAATCGTCCAGAAGTGACAGCTGGTAAAGTCATCGTGTCACAAACAGACGGTCAAATTATTGCGTATGATTTGATTACTGGGCAAGAAATCTGGAAAAATGAGCAATTGCTAAATCGTAACCTGAGTAATCCTGTGTTACTCGGTTCAAATCTTGTTGTTGGTGATTTGGATGGTTATTTGCATCAAATTGATCTCAACAGTGGAACTACACTGGGGCGCGCTAAAACCAGTGGTGAAGTCCGTACCTTAAGAGTGATTGATAATCAGCTCTATGTTTCGACACGTAAAGGTGCTTTAAGTATTTGGCAAAGTCGTTAACTGATTAGGATTCTCTATTTTTTTAGTCTTGTGCTAAAATAGAGCCATCCGTAAGAATTTCATGCACGGGGTGATTGCAAATCAATACCCCGTGTTTTTATTTTAGGTTTTTCCTACTTTTCTTCCTATACATTTCTGATGTTCAGACCAGTCATACTGGCTGATCTTGAATAAAGGTTATTTTATGAAACCCGTAATTGCGCTCATTGGTCGTCCAAACGTCGGCAAATCAACGTTATTCAACCAGATTACCAAGAGCCGTGATGCACTTGTTGCTGACTTTGCAGGTCTAACCCGTGACCGCAAATATGGTGATGCAACGTATCAAAATAAATCTTTCATTGTTGTCGATACTGGGGGTATTGGTGAAAATGAAGGCGGTATCGATTCATATATGGCAGAACAATCAAAAACTGCGATAAATGAAGCGGATATTATTATTTTTGTTGTGGATGCGCGCGCAGGTTTATTGGCTTCAGATGAGCAGATTGCACGCGAGTTACGTACGCTTGGCAAAAAAGTGTATTTGGTTGCCAATAAAGTCGATGGTGTCCATGCGGAAGCTGCTTTAGTTGAATTCTATAAGTTGGGTATGGGCGAGCCTTTGCAAGTGGCTGCAAGTCATGGGCGTGGTGTTCAACAAATGCTTGAAGACGTCCTGACGGATATTCCTGAAGATGAGAATGAAGATGAGCATGATAAAGCCACAGGTTTGCGCTTAGCAATTATTGGTCGCCCAAATGTGGGTAAATCAACACTGGTCAATCGTTTATTGGGTGAAGAGCGTGTAGTGGCTTTTGACCAACCAGGTACAACGCGAGATTCAATCTATATTCCTTTTGAACGTGATGGGCGCAAATATACCTTGATTGATACGGCAGGGGTGCGCCGTAAAGGTAAAGTAGACGAAATGATTGAGAAATTCTCAGTTGTGAAAACGCTACAAGCCATGAAAGATGCACATGTTGTTGTGGTGGTGGTTGATGCACGTGAAGGGATTGTTGAACAAGATTTGCATTTAATTGGTTATGCACTTGAAGCTGGTCGTGCGATGGTAATTGCCATTAATAAATGGGATAACATGACCGAATATGACCGTAAACAATGTAAATTAGATGTTGAACGTCGTTTTGATTTTATTCCTTGGGCAAAAATCCATTTAATTTCTGCTTTGCATGGCACAGGTGTGGGGGAGCTTTATCCATCCATTCATCGTGCTTATGATTCTTCTCATTTGAAAGTCTCACCTGCAAAATTGACTCAAATTTTGAATGATGCGACTGATGCACATCAACCACCAATGATTAGTGGTAAACGTATTAAAATGCGTTATGCACATATGGGGGGGCAAAATCCACCAACGATCGTGATTCACGGTAACAAAGTGGATAAGACACCAGCAGATTATCGTCGTTATCTTGAAAATGTTTTCCGTAAAGTCTATAAGCTTGAAGGAACACCTGTTCGTATTGACTTTAAAACCTCAGAAAACCCATTCGAAGGGCGTAAAACCCAAGTGGATGAACGTACAGCAGCACGTCGCCGTCGTTATATTCAGAAGTTTAAAAAGGCTGAGAAAAAATTTAGCCGTTAATACAGCCCTTTATGTTGATAAAAACCCAAAGTGATCTTTGGGTTTTTTTGATTTAAACTAAGAAAAAATCTTTGGAATATATTGTGAATCGTACTATTCGGCTTGACCTTAATTCTATTCAAAATATTCTTCCCACTTTTCAATCACCTGATCGTAAAAGCCAAATTCAAGAACTCAAACATGCTATTTATGCATACCGTAATCAATTGATCTCTGATTTGTTATGCACAGAAATCACAAACCCCAGTTTTGCTCAGACTGAATTTGGCAAACCATACTTAATTGATTATCCAAAGTTTCACGTGAATCATTCGCACAGCCAGCAACATTATGCATTGGCAAGTAGCCAACACATGCATGATTTAGGGGTGGATGTCGAAGATTTAGATCGTAAAGTGCGTTTTGAAGCACTGGCAAAACATGCTTTTCATCCTGAAGAATATCAGACTTGGCAGTCGTTAGATTTTGATCCAGTATTTTGGTTTAAAGTCTGGACAACCAAAGAAGCGATTTTAAAAGCTTCTGGCTTGGGGATTCGTTTAAGTTTAAATGAGCTTAATACGCATGTGCATCGTATAAATGATGGGGGATTATGTACTCATCCATTATTAGGCAGTTTTGCCTATCAGAATTTTAATCTCAGTCGGGTCATGCTTACGGTTGCGTGGCGTTCAGAATTATCCTGCAAAGGTTTTGCTTTTCCACAAATTGAAATTATTCAGCATGATTAAAATACGACTCAAAAGCACTGACTCAATTGAATGGTTGAATAAGAGGAATACATCTATTTTCTTGAATATACACTGCATTATAGACAGAAATTTTGATGTTTGTTTGTGTGAGTCAAGGACTGGTTTTTGCAAATCACCAAGCAAATTGAATATTATCAATATCATCTAAAATATATAAAGATCCTCAAGCCGATAAGTCGTGATAATTTCTTAAAAAAGAGTTTATTTATTCTGGAAATTCTCTATACTTGATAAATTAAATCAAAAGCAAGTCTCTGAAATATTAATTATTGTGAATTTAGAGTAATAAATGATCAATACATTAGGGTCAATGTGTGCAATTAAAATATCTCCTCAGTTTAATTTTTCTCATATTTGTTTGCCCAAATTTTGCATTTGCTTCCGCGATAGAAAGTGACATTGCTGCTTTTAATCTTATTACAAATTATAAACTTCTATTCCTTGGTGGTGTATTTGTCATCTTGATGCAAGCAGGTTTTGCTGTTGTTGAAGGTGGTTATGAAAATACCCAAAAATCCGTTTATGCACTGATTGTGAATTATATTTCAGCGATTTTAGGCACACTGTTTTTTAGCTTGGTGTGTTCCAAAATATTTCATGCTGATGTGGTGGATTCAGTCAATTATCTTAGTGCCATGTTACGGGGGTGGCATTGGAATCTTTTGTTTTTCTATATGCTGATGGCAACGACGATAACCACTGTCGTTGGAAGGGTTATTCCAAATAGAACTTCTTTATGGGTCAACTGGATTGTCGGCTTTATGATCGCAGGGGTTATTTTTCCATTTTTCAGTAGTTGGGTTTGGGGGAATATTGCTTTTGGTGGTGGTTGGTTAAAAGCCCTAGGTTTTATCGATTTTGCTGGCTCAACTGTAGTACATTCAACTGCGGCATGGATTGTCTTGGCGGGATATTTCACCTCCAAATCAAATGATAAGCAGGAAATTTCTAAGAAAGACTTAATCTTTGAAGATTACAAAATTTTATCCTTGGCTTTGGCGGGTTTTATTCTTTGGTTAGCGTGGTCGGGCTTAAATATTGTTTATATTTCGACATACCGTATTGATATTGGCTTGATTGTCGTCAATGCTTTTGCCGCTTTATTTGGTGCAATGCTGGCTTCTTGGGCTTTATCTTTGCTGATGAATAATAAAATCATTTCATGGGCTGAATTGATCAAAGCTGCATTAGGTGGTTTAGTTGCAATTACCGCCAGTTGTGGCTTGGTGGGCTTTTCATCTGCATTGATTATTGGTTTGGTTTCAGGTGCACTGACAAACTATCTTCCTCATTTGTTGACCCGTTGGATCGCTTCAAAACATATTCGCGAAGTTGTCGTGGTACATGGAATATGCGGCATTTGGGGAACTTTGGCAGTATCATTGAGTAACAATCCAAACATTCAACTCACTCATAGAGCCAGCGTACTGGATCAAATTATGGGAATTGGTGTGAATTTTATTTGGAGCTTTGGCGTTGCATTCCTAGTTTTTAAGCTGATTTGTAGCATCAATTCAAGATTTAAAGCTCAGATTTAAGACCCTTATGCTCAAACTGCCTGATGATTGATATGCATGATTTTATTTCAATCATTCATATTCAATCGGCTTTATACTTTTGTAAAGATTGCTAAAATCATAAGTGATTCATTTATTGCGTACTTTTAAATCATTGATAATCTTTCTATGGTGAGGCGACATAGATGTTGTAACGTCAAACAGAGTATATGAACAAAAACAAAGCTTAATTGTGTTTGCTGCTCAACAATGTGGTTAAAAAAAAGAGTAAAGCCAAAAAAGAGTAAAGCAAAAAATGGGTGAAGCAAAGTAAGATATTGCCTAAGCAAATTTATTTAAACTTTAGAGCTAAAGTGTGACAATGAACGCTTTAGATCATTTGATGATAGATTCATTGGATTGATGTGAGAGATCAAGAAAAAATTTATAGTATCTTATGGGGTTTAATAGATCGACTAGCGCTTATTAATGAAGATTATAGATGCAAAAAAAGCGACATAAAGTCGCTTTTTCTATTTTTACAAGTTCAGAAAAAGTTTAGGCTACACTTTCAGGTGTTGCACGCCATAAACTTTCTAAATCGTAAAATTTACGTGCTGTTGGAAGCATTACATGTACAACCACAACACCGAGATCAATAAGGATCCATTCAGCATCTCTTTCACCCTCAACACCAATTGGGCGAAAACCTGCTTTACGTGCTTCGTCAGCAACATTATCAGCAAGGGCTTTAACATGACGAGTTGATGTTCCGCTCGCAATAACAATAGCATCTGCTACGTTACTGATTTTGCTTACATCAAGTTGAATAATATCTTTGGCTTTTACATCAAGTAGAGCTTCTTGTACGACATTTAAACAGGTCTGTACGTCTTGATTTTGAGTGTTCATTGCAAGTTCGTGAGAATTAGAAGCGCTGGGCGATGGTTCTAAATTCATATAAGGTATATTTTCCAGAAAATATCTCATCTTCTAATATAGCGCTTTTGGCTAAAAAATACAATTATTCAGTGCCAATAATGATGCAAGATATTCTTCAATTAATAGCTATGATTGTTTGAAAAGTATTTTTCTTTCCATGCAAAAGATTGATTCGAATGAGATTGTGGCTTGTATTCTGCCGCAATGAAACCTGTGTAATGACTTTGTTTTAACCATGAAAAAATGGATGAATAATCAATCTGTGCAGTGTCTGGTTCATGTCGCCCTGGGCAATCTGCAAATTGAATATGTCCAATCCAGTCAATATTTTCTTGCAAAGCAGGAAGAACATCTTCGCCCATCATCGCCATATGGTAGCAGTCAAACTGCATTTTTAAAGCAGGGTGTTGCAC
Organism: Acinetobacter sp. WC-743; assembly: GCF_000335555.1. Taxonomy (NCBI): domain Bacteria; kingdom Pseudomonadati; phylum Pseudomonadota; class Gammaproteobacteria; order Moraxellales; family Moraxellaceae; genus Acinetobacter; species Acinetobacter sp. WC-743. Next base: position 35,888 of record NZ_AMFQ01000022.1, read on the forward strand.
CGCTTCTAACATTTCTTGCCCTTGGGCAATATTTTGTACCAGAAAGCGAGGCATGTCTGTCCCATTGATCATTTCAAAAACTGGTTGAATATCGTATTCAGACAACATATGGCACGCCAGTTTCAGGTTATTTGCCAAAGTGTTTAAACATGGCAGTAAATCTGCATCTTCAGGTTGTTTACCTGCCAATATATTGATGTTTGGAACATTCAGTGCATCGGCATATTCGAGTGCTTGTTCTAAAGCTTGGTGAAACTCAAGTTCTTTACCGGGTACGCCTGCAAGTCCATTACCGCCTTGCATCAAATCTCCGGCAGGTGCGTTGATGAGACAGATATGCAAATCATATTGTTCCAATTGTGCTTGAATTTCTTCAATACTCAATTCATAGGGAAATTGAATTTCTACATGTTGAAAGCCGTGGCAATGTGCCAAAGCAAAGCGTTCAATGAGTGGAACTTCAGTAAAAATCATCGATAGGTTTACTGCGAGTTTAGTCATGGCAATCTTCCGTGCTCTTCTTGGCTTTTATCTTCAATGTAGACGGCAATAGATTATTTTTCAACTTATTTCTGTATGAAGTAAAGCGCCTATATGCCTAAATTTTGTCGACTTGGTGAATGACTGTAGCAAGATCTGCTTCTGCATAACCCCGGCTTTGGTGGCTGTGCAACTGGTCTAAGGCGCGTTGAGCAACAGGAATGTCTAAACCAAATTGTTGGGCTAATTGAACGGCATTATTGAGATCTTTGGATAAGGTTTGCACTTTCCATTGTACGGGTTCAAAGGTATGACTCGCCATACGTGGCGCAAGAATTTGAAAGGGTTTAGAGTCTGCAAATCCACCGGCTAATGCAGGTGCAAGCAGAGTAGTATCAACACCCGCCTGACCAGCAAGTGCAACGGCTTCCGCAATCAGTGTACTGTTTGCAGCAACGATCAATTGATTACATATTTTGGTTGCTTGTCCTGTGCCAGTTTCCCCCATGCAAGTCACTCTTTGCGAAAGAACGTTATAAACCAAACTCAAGTCTTGGATGGTTTCGCGATGCCCCCCTGCGAAAATCACCAACGTACCATTTTCTGCACCTGCCGTACCACCCGAAACAGGTGAGTCAATCCAAATCACCTGTTTGTTTGCTGCCTGACTTGCAAGTTGTTTGGTGACTACCACAGATAAACTTGAAAAATCCACAATAACTTGTTGAGCGCGTAAGTAAGGTTCAATGTGTTGGTAAACCTGTTGAACGGCTTGGTCATCCGCGAGGCAGGTCAAAATAATGGGGTAGTCTGCAATTTGCCCGAACTCTAGAGTATGCGCACCCATATCAATCAGGGGTTCACATGCTGTTGCTGTGCGATTCCATACTGCCACATCAAATCCAGCCTGAATTAATCGAGCTGCCATGCGACTTCCCATCAAGCCCATACCAAGAAATGCAATTTTACTGTTACGATCAAAATTCATCTTATTGTTCCCAAGCCTTGTACAGAAATGTTTTTAAACTATTTATATTGGCGTGGTAAGAATTGTACTTCAGGATTCTTGTCTTTTTTACGCGCAATTTGACTGTTTTTTCCTAGAAGTAATTTTAACTGCCAAATCTTTTCTAAACGTAGCGCTTTTTTAGGCTGGTGCTCCATGGCATCTAAAACACGTTTGGCAGCCATCAAAGCATCAGGAGAGCGTTGTAACATTTCTTCAGCAATGGCTTGGGCTTTTTCTAAGGGTGAGGTGCTTAGATGCGTAACCAAACCAATTTCTTTGGCATAATGTCCATCAAAAATACGTGCAGTCAGTGTAAGCTCTTTGGCTAAATCGATGCCGATTACGCCTTTGATAGAACGTGTAAGCCCCATATCTGGTACAAGCCCCCAACGACTTTCCATGATTGACATTTTAGTCTCTGGATGCGCAATACGAATATCAGCAGCTAAAGCCAGTTGCATTCCCGCACCAAAGCAAAATCCTTCAATGGCGGCGATGACAGGAACAGGCAATTCTTGCCAAATTAGGAATGCTTTTTGGAACAGGCTTTGCCCCGGTTTAATCAATTCCCAAGCTGCAAATGCAGTATTTTTAGGACTATTTAAATCAGCTAAATCAATCCCTGCACTAAATACATTGGCTGCGCCTGTCAAAATCACTACTCGAATGCTTCGATCTTTTTTAATTTTCTCTGCGACTTTGACGAGTTCACGCAGTAAAGCAAAGCTCATGGCGTTGCGTTTATCTGGGCGATTTAATGTAACTGTTGCGATACCATTGTTTTTTTCTATATGTAATAGTGCCATGATCTTGACTCATTTTTCCTTGGTCATCAGCATAGCATGTGGATGGAAGAGTTACATGACAGTACAGTCACAGAAAGTTAAAGCGGAAGTCAATGCTGAATTCTAAGCTTGATTAAGCATCATTTAGATGAACGATATCTCTCTACATTTATTCGGCATTAGAAATTCGATAGCAGATGATTTATAGCTACTTGGTAATCATGGGCGACTGATATAGAAATTAATTCACTAAGATTTGCTGCGCCGCAGTTTCGACTTCATGAATCACCAATTGCAACTCATCCAAACGTTGCATCACATCCTGAATGAATGCCTCATCTGCCTTCCGACGTTCTTTGCGTAAGGTTGAGATAAATTGTTCAAAATCACCTGTAACTCTCTGCAATTTTGGTGTGCCAACATAACGGGTTGCACCATATAAACGGTGTAATACATGTTCAAGCTGAGGGAAGTCCTCAAGCTCGATCAGCTGTGAAATTTCATCCAGTTCAGTTGGGAAACTGTCGACCAGCATTTTTAAAAGATCTTGTGCAAGATCCTCTTTGTTGGCTGCGAGGGCAAGACTTTGTTTCCAATCGAGAATGTCTGTATCAAAAGCCTCAATATAAATTGTATTTTCAACAGGTGTTTGATGTTGGATAAATTTATCCGATGTCCAATTGGTTAAGATTTGAATAATTTGTTCGATTTGAATCGGTTTGGTGACATAGTCATCCATGCCAACTTTAAGTAATTTCTGTTTTTCATCTGCTAATGCATGAGCAGTTAAGGCAATAATTGGCATACGCATGCCATCTAAAGTCGATTCTAATGATCGAATCGCTCGTGTGGTATCAATGCCTGACATAACAGGCATTTGAATGTCCATAAAGATTAAATCGAATGGTTTTGAGCCTTGTTCAACAGCTTGCTGAATAATGGTGAGCGCTTCTTGACCACTTTGCGCCTTGGTGGTTTTTACATTCAATTCACCGAGGAGTGCTTCCAGTACAATTAAGTTCGGTAAATGATCATCAACCGCCAAGATATGTAAGTCTTGACCTTTAAAGTCTTTATGTTGTTCTTGTTCAAAGATTGGTTTGTTACTGAGTAGTTGAATCACTGAGCTACGGCTAAGTGGTTGGTATAATGGACGCGCCATATATTCATTTAGCATATTCGGGTCGAGCGACATCTGATAACCATAAACAGCCAGATGTCCTTGATAACGACCACGAATCTCTTTCAATAATGCTTCAGTATCGCCACTGTGATCAACGATTAACCACGTATTTTCAATATTTTTTTCTAAGCTATTTAGACGGCTGAACAAATCTAAAATTGATTGTGCCTCAGTGTGCTGAACTTGATAATTTTCTAAATAGTGTCGTAAAACATTGGCTGTGGCTGGATGTGCCAAGAAGGACACCACATTTAAATCTTTAAATGATGGATGGACTATCTCTTCATTTTCATTGGTCGTCAACATCGCGGTAAACCAGAATGTTGAGCCTTTTTCTGTAGGCGCACGCTCTTGATTATCTTCAAAACCAATCTGACCATGCATCAAGTGAACCAATTGTTTAGAAATTGCCAACCCTAAACCTGTACCACCAAATTGACGAGTAACAGATGCATCACCTTGCGAGAATGATTCAAATAGTTTTTTACGGTCTGTACCACTCAGCCCAATACCACTGTCTTGTACGCTGAAATGTAATAAGCATTGCCCAATATCATCATGTTCCATACGCGCACGAACAATAATTTCACCATCAGGGGTAAATTTAATCGCATTGGAAATTAAATTGGTCAGGACTTGTTTAAAGCGTAAGGCATCACCAATCACATGTTTTGGCACGTTATCGGCAAAATAGAATGCCATTTCAATATGTTTTTGCGCGGCTAATGGCGACAACATATCCATCACATCGAAAATCGCTTCTTCAAGATCGAATGGTGCTGTTTCTAACTCTAATTTACCCGCATCAATTTTAGAAAAATCGAGTACATCATTAATCAATGCCAATAAATGTGCAGAAGATTTTCGAATGGTTTGTAAATACAAACTTTGATCATTGCTCAGATTATCCTGACGTAGCATCAGATGAATGAAACCGTCAATACTGTTTAATGGTGTTCTTAATTCATGGCTGATGTTTGCAAGAAATACGGATTTTGCCTGATTTGAAGAAATTGCCTGATCACGTGCTTGTTTATACGTGATGTTTTGGACTTCTAAGGTGTCTAAAGTACGTCTTAAATCATCTTCTGTTTGTTCAGTATGTTCTTTAAGTTCTAAAAAGCTGAAATGCAGGCGTTTAACCACATTGGCAATGTCACGTTGTAACAAACGTAACTCACCTGTACTGTTAATCACCATGTGTTGATCAAGAGTATCGGCATTTAAACGTTGTAATTGCATCCGAATTTCGTACATCGGGGCGATCCAGCGACGTGAATAAAAATTCAAACACAATAAAAGCAAAAGCAATGTCAGTAGCGCAGTCGTAATCAAAACAATCATGACGCGATAATGTGAGATTTCTAAAGGTTGATTATCTAATTCAATCACTAACCACATATTTTGCGCATTATTGATTGGATTGAGTTTGATTCCATAAATATTGTTGTACTTATTATGAATAGGTCCAAAAAATGTTCCTGTTTTAGGTATTTTGGGCCATTCACGCTGATTTTGATAACCGACACTTAAATGATTGACATTGTTTCCATCTAAGATTGCCGCACTGAGCAAATGTTTTTCATTAAATATTTTTTGTAGAATATTTTCAGCTTTGGTGTGCTGTAGTGGACTTTTCTCCATCACTGCGGTGAGTTGTTCCGCGGTGTATTGATAACGGCTCAATATTGCAATGGCTTGAAAGCGTTGTTTAGACTTTGCAGCTGCAGATGTTTCGGAAAGTACAAGTGTTGTTCCAACACATGCCAAAATCATGATCGGCACGAAAATTAACGCGATGAGTTGACCATAAGCGTGATTGAGTTTTAAACGTTTAAAGAGCTTTTTATTGAAATTCGACATGGTTCCAGCAACTCATTGACCATGCGCAAGATATTAACATGCTTTAATGATCCTGCATGACAATATGATTAAAAATCTTGCAAATTACGTTCCAGCTATGCTGTTTTATAGATAACCTTATCACTTCTAATTCTAAGTCTTGATTTTTTTTATATATCTATCTAATTTTATTGGATAAACAATTTTTTTCCTGGTTTTAACTGAATTGTTTAGAATGGGTTTTGTTTGATCATTCTCGTAAAAATCAAATGGAAAGATGTGCAGTGACATTTATTTTTTCATACAATATGCCCACCTCAATATAGGTGCAGTCCATGAGTAACACACAACCTGATTTCTTAGCCGACGAATTTTTGTTAGATCACTATGTTGGGAAAACACCATTAGTACGTCTACAGCGTTTGGCAAGTCATACTCAAGCAACAGTATTGGCTAAACTGGAAGGGAATAACCCCGCAGGTTCGGTAAAAGATCGTCCAGCATATAACATGATTATGAAAGCTGAACAACGTGGTCAAATCAAGCCAGGCGATACGTTGATCGAAGCGACAAGTGGAAATACAGGGATTGCATTGGCAATGGTGGCTGCCATGCGTGGTTATAAAATGAAGTTAATCATGCCGGGGAATTCAAGTCAGGAACGTAAGGACGCAATGCGTGCTTATGGTGCAGAATTGATTGAAGCACCGAATATGGAAGCTGCACGAGATATGGCTTTACAAATGCAAACTGAAGGTTTGGGTTTGGTTCTCAATCAATTTGGTAATCCTGATAATGTCGAAGCGCATTATCTGACCACCGGTCCCGAAATTTGGCAACAAACAGGCGGCAAAATTACCCATTTCGTGAGTTCTATGGGAACTACAGGCACGATTATGGGTATTTCAAAATATTTAAAAGAACAAAATCCAGAGATTCAAATTATTGGTTTGCAACCTTCTGAAGGTTCAAATATTGCAGGGATTCGTCGTTGGCCTCAAGAATATTTACCGACGATTTTTGATCCAAAGCGTGTTGATCAAATTATGGATATTCCGCAAATTGAAGCGGAAAAAACGGCTCGCCGTTTAGCACGTCAAGAAGGTATTAGCGCAGGAACATCTTCTGGTGGGGCAGTGTGGGCTTCAGTAAAAATTGCAGAAGAAAATCCAGATGCGGTGATTGTATGTATCGTGTGTGATCGTGGTGATCGTTATTTATCTACAGGTTTATTCTCTGTTGAAGATGATGAATAATGGTTTTAAGTCGATCCATGATTTCATGATCACTAGAGAGTAATTGAGTAAGTTATATGCGTCTTCCTGTTTTAGTTTTTGATATTGAAACCCTAACAGATCTCAAATCTGGGGCGCATTTGTATGGATTGGACTTAGCTGAAGATGATTTAGAGCAAGCACTTGCCAAGTTACGCCGTCAAGAATCTGGTATGGATTTTCAACGTTTGGCTTTGCATGAAATTGTCTGCATTTCAGGTTTATGGATTGATGAAAATGGGGCGATGAAGCTCTTTTCATTTAGCCGTGAACATTATACCGAAGCCGAAATTTTACAAAAATTTTTATCTATTTTTGATAAGCGTCATCCGACTTTGGTGAGTTGGAATGGCTCACAGTTTGATTTACCTGTGATTTTATTCCGTTCGATGTATCACGGATTATCTGCACCAAGTTTGTTCGATCAAGGTGAGATTGACACGCAAAAAAGGTATAATAACTACCAGAACCGATACCACAACCGTCATGTTGATTTAATGGATGTGATGGCGATGTTTAATGGGCGTCATTTTCAGAAATTGGATGATGTTGCGCATTTGCTAGGTTATCCCGGCAAACGTGGTATCTCAGGTTATTTTGTCCCTGAATATGTGAAGACCCAGCAATGGCTAAAATTGACCAGTTATTGCGAGGGTGATGTTTTAAATACCTGGTTGATTTATTTGCGTTGGTCCTTGTTAAAAGGACAGATCACTTTGCAAGATCACCGTTTGTGGGTTCAAGCTTCGATTCATTATTTACAAGGACAACCTCAGCAACATGAGTTTTTAAATGTTTGGCGTGAAATGTCACAACTTACTGAATTTACTCAGGCAGATTTTTCCTCCACACCCAATTAGGTATTCCTTTGAAGCATAGAGCCAAACCTCGACCATCTCAACTTCCTCAATATGTTTTTAAAGTTGAACGATTGTCACATGAGGGGCGAGGGATTGCACATTACGGGGCAGAGTTTTCCCACCCAACGGAAAAACAAGGTAAAAAAGTTTTTATTCGCTACGCATTGCCTGGTGAAACCGTTAAAGCTCAAATCACACGTCAGGTTTCAAAACTTGAAGAAGCTGACAGTATTGAATTATTGGGTAAGCCAAACCCTTATCGTATTGAACCCATTTGCCCGCATTTCGGGACTTGTGGTGGATGTAATATGCAACACATTCATCCTGATGAGCAAATTCGCTTAAAACAGGATGTGTTAAAATCCCATCTCAGTCATTTTGCAGGTTTAGAGCCAGCGCAATGGTTGTCACCACTGCGTTCTACACGTGTCGATTATCGTCATAAAGCACGGATTGGTGTACGGTTTTTGCCCAAACAAAATAAATTATTGATGGGCTTTCGGGAAGCTCAAAGCAACCATCTCACTGAAATCCAGACCTGTAAAATCTTAGACCTTCAACTGGATCAAGCCTTACCTGAAATTAAGGCATTACTCGAAAGTCTAAAAGGCAAAAGCAGTATTGGTCATATAGAATTAGCCAAAGGGGATTGTGAAATTTCTTTACTGGTTCGCCATACTGAAAAATTAAAACAGCATGATGTCAACCTATTGCAACAATATGCGTTACAGAAGCAATGGCAGTTGTATTTGCAACCTGCAGGGGTTGAAAGTGTCCATCGGGTCGACGATGTTGATGCAGCGATGTATTTACATTATCGCTTAAATGATTTTGATGTCGATTTTGCGTTTAATCCTACCGATTTTACCCAAGTCAATCCGACAGTAAATCCGCAAATGGTCAAACTGGCATGTGATTTGCTTGAGTTAAAGCAAGGTGAAAAAGTTTTAGATCTTTTTTGTGGATTAGGTAATTTTTCTCTTCCGCTTGCAAAATGTGTGGGTGACACAGGTAAAGTTGTTGCGGTGGAGGGAAGTGAGGCGATGGTGACGCGTGGTACAGAAAACGCACTGAACAATCGTATCAGCAATGTTAAATTCTATTCACAAGATTTAACAAAAGACTTTTCGCATTATTCTTGGGCAAATCAAGGATTTGATGCATTATTGATTGACCCACCTCGTGCGGGAGCTGAGCAGGTTATGCATTATCTCCCTAAATTTGGTGCGAAAAGAATCGTTTATGTATCGTGTAATCCAGCGACTTTAGCGAGGGATGCAGGGATTTTGGTGCAACACGGTTATCAGCTAAAAAAGGCAGGTGTAATGGACATGTTTACACATACTGGACATGTTGAATCCATCGCTTTATTTGAAAAGAAACTAGAGATAAACGATTTATAATGAAATATAGAGTTAGAGGAGTAGGGTATGGTCACAGTACGTGAGCAACTTCCTGATCAGCTCAATGAGCTATCAGAGGAAGCGACTGTAGAGCATGCCGATGAAGCGCAACAAGCTCTAGCAACTTGGCTAGATCGGGTGCGTGGAATTTTAGACGGTGCTGAACTAAAACAGTTAGAAGAAGTTGCACAATTAGTATTACAAAAAGAATTGGCGACCACAGTAAATTCACGAACCAATACCTTTGCTACGGGTATTGGAATGGCAGATATTCTTGCACACTTGCATGTAGATGAAGACACATTGGCAGCAGCAGTACTCTATCGTAGTGTGCGTGAAGATCTCACCACTTTAGAGGAAATTCAGCAGCAGTGTGGGGAGCAAGTTTATAATCTTGTCAAAGGCACTTTGGCAATGGGTAAACTGTCTGAACTGATTGAAAAAAATAAACGTTTAGAAGACCATTTTAATAACAATCAACGTGAGCATTTGACAGGCATTTATAAGATGCTGATTTCTGTCACAGAAGATGTGCGTGTGGTGTTGATTAAATTGGCTGAACGTACTTTTGCGCTTCGTGAATTGGCACATTCTTCTAAAGAGCGCCAAGAGCGTGTCGCACGAGAAATTTTAACCATTTACTCTCCATTGGCACATCGTCTGGGGATTGCTCAGTTAAAGTGGGAATTGGAAGATCTCGCTTTCCGTTATCTGGCACCTGAACGCTATAAAGAAATTGCCTCATTACTGAATGAAAAGCGTTTAGAACGAGAGCAATATATTCAATTCGTGGTAGAAAAACTTAAAAGCGAACTGGCTGACCATGATATTGAAGCTGAAATATCAGGGCGGGTGAAACATATTTACTCAATTTATCGGAAGATGAAGAGTAAAAATCTAAGCTTTGATCAGCTCTATGATATTCGTGCTTTACGGGTGTTGGTCAAATCGGTTGCTGAGTGTTATCACGCCTTGGGCATCGTTCATCAAATTTGGCGTCATATTCCACATCAATTTGATGACTATATTACCAATCCGAAAGCAAATGGTTATCGTTCATTGCATACGGCGGTAATTGCTGAAAACAAATCTTTGGAAATTCAAATTCGTACCAAAGAAATGCATGAAGAAGCGGAACTTGGGGTATGTTCACATTTCAATTATAAAGAAGGTTCTAAAACGACAGATTATTCATTTAATCATCGTCTACATTCTTTACGTGCGGTATTGGAACATTATCAGGAACGTACTGAAACCAGTGCACATCCTAATGAAGATGAAACTGAAGATTTTGAACAAATCCAAGATTTTGAGGGTTTTGAAAAGATCTATGTATTCAGCCGTGATGGAGATATTAAAGAGTTACCCCGTGGCTCTACAGTGCTTGATTTTGCCTATCATGTGCATACAGAAGTCGGTAACAAGTGCTATGCAGCACGGGTAAATCAACGTTATGTACCATTGACTTATACCTTGAAAACGGGAGAACAGGTTGAGATTTTAACAAAAAAAGACCGTGAGCCAAACCGTGATTGGTTGGTCAATTCACTAGGTTATATCAAGACTGCTCGTGCACGAGATAAACTTCGTCATTGGTTTAGACAACAAGATCGTAGTAAGAACTTGGAAGTTGGACGTGAGTTGTTAAATAAAGAGCTTTCACGTTTAGCGATTCATCCAAAAAGTATTGATTTAAGTGATTACTGCAATCACTTCAATGTGAAATCTGGCGATGATATTTTGGTTTCACTGGTCAGTGGTGATATCAGTCTTCATGCGTTGATTAATCAAGTCAACCGCCATATGCATTTGGATCAGGATGAACCAGAACTTGTACTGAAACCTACATTAAATCCACGCGCAAGCCATACGTTGTCTGCACATGGTATTTTAATTGATGGTTTGGATAATGTTGAATTGCACATTGCGCAATGTTGCCAACCTGTTCATGGTGAGTCGATTGCAGGTTATATCACCTTAAATCGTGGTGTAAGTATCCATAAAGTTGCTTGCCCTGATTATATGCGGATGATCAAGTTAGAACCTGATCGTGCAGTCGAAGCGGATTGGGAAATGCAACCAACACGTGGGCAAAGTGTCCAAATCGTTGTAGAAGCCTATGATCGTCGTGGTTTACTCAAAGATTTGACTCAAGTGATTTTCTCTGACCAAATCAATATTCGCCAAGTCAATACGATTTCAGAAGCAGATGGTATTGCGAACATGAAATTATTGATTGAGGTCAAAGGCTTGGCGCAATTGTCTCGCTTGCTCGCTCGTTTGGAGCAACAACCAGGTATTATCAGTGCACGCCGTTTGGTTCAAGGGAACTAAACAGGATCGCATTGATTAGACTCACTCATTGAAGCCATAAAAAAACTCGCTAAAATGCGAGTTTTTTATTTAAAATACCTCATATACTTAAAGATTACATTTTTTTGATTTTTGGTAAATTGAGATATTTTCAACATTGGCTTGAGCATCTGCAAAAAGTTGTGCATCTTTTTGTCCAGCTTCTGATTGATTTGCCACCTTATTGGCAAAACCTCCCGCCTTTGTTGCAACTTCAGAATCCCCACCAAAAGAACTTAAAGCACTACTTGCAAGACTCGCCCATTTACTAATCGTTTTCGTTGCTGCATTACTATTTGAAGAGGTTAATACACGATTTGCATTGGCTTTTTCGACAGCAAGCGCATCACAATCCATGTTTTTAAGCTCAGACGTGCTGATTAGAGCAGCCATTGTGAAAGAAGGTACAATAAGTATAATCATTGTTAGCAATTTTTTTTTCATTGTTTATTCCATATATACATTGGAAATAAAACTATAAATCAAATTCATCAAAAAAATGATTACAAAGCCGTCATGAACCTTAAAACACAAAACTTTTAATGTGAATATGTTATTATTTTTTAAAAGATTATTTCATTCCTTTTGGTGGAGGTACTCTTGTTTTAGGGCTATGAAATTGTTATTCAGTAAAATAAATAATTCACTTTTTACTTAATAATAAATTGGCAAATCGATTCACAATTTGAGGGCTAATCGCAGAAAGTGTAAACATGACCTTGGTCTTTAATCCCACTGGGCGATGTGTTGCTGTGAAAAGTGTACCTTTGGCTTTCACTTGAGCAAATACCTGATCTGCAACATCTTGCGGAGAAAGACTAACACCAATATTTTGAATCGCACCAGAATCCATATCCTTGACCATCGCCGTCTGAACAAAGAGTGGCATGACATCAAGTACACGAATGCCATATTTTTGCCATTCGATATCTAAACCTTCTGTAATGCCACGTACCGCAAATTTACTGGCAGAATAAGAAACTAAATCAGCCTGACCATAGATGGCTGATGCTGAAGAAAGGTTGATGACACGAGCAAATTTAGCTTCTTTAAGGTAGGGAAATGCAGCATGGCAACCATTGAGTACGCCATTCACATTGATATCAATCGTTCTCTGATGTGCTTGAATGTCTGTTTTTTCAAAATCACCTGAATAAAGAATGCCCGCATTATTGACTAAAATATTTAAGCCTTGAGCCCATTCAGAAAATTCTGCTAATGCATTTTGCCATTGTGCATAATCACGAACATCCAATTTTCCAGCTTTGGCGTTATGACCCAATTGATCTGCTAATGCCTGAGCTTGTACTTCATTAATATCATAAATACCAACTTGGTAACCTTGTTGGTAGAATAGACGTGCGATTGCAGCCCCAATGCCTTGTGCTGCTCCACTAATGAATATACTTTGGCTCATTACAACATCCTTCAATTTTATTTTTTAATTGCAAAGAGTTGAACATAAAATATTCGCAACAACAAGCGTTGTACCGTCATTTGTTATTGATCTTAAAGGACATAAAATGGAACAGTTATTAGCCATCATGAAACAGTTACGTACAGAGTGTCCTTGGGATCGTGAACAAACCCCAGAAAGCCTAACTCAATTTGCGATTGAAGAAGCTTATGAAGTCGAAGAGGCTGTGCGTTCTGGAAATATTGATGAGATTAAAAATGAATTGGGGGATTTATTACTCCAAGTCGTTTTTCAGTCACAAATGTACAGTGAACAAGGTGCATTTGATTTTAACGACGTGGTTGATGCAATTTGTCAGAAATTAATTAGACGTCATCCACATGTATTCCAAAAGCAAAAATTTGAAAATTTAACCCCAGAACAAGTATCGTCATTATGGCAAGAAATAAAAAAACAGGAAAAGCAGGGTAAAGTTCAATCCCGATTAGATACGGTAAAACATGGACCAGCGTTGACTCAGGCAGAAAATATTCAAAAAAATGTGGCAAAAGTGGGGTTCGATTTCCCCGATGTTGCGCAAGCTTATGACAAGGTCAGAGAGGAGTTGGCTGAGTTTGAAGAAGCCATGCAAGCGGGAGAGTTTAAAAAAATTATCGAAGAATTTGGTGATTGTTTATTTTCTTTAATCAATGTTGGGCGTAAACTGAATATCTCGAGCGAAATGGCACTTTTAACCACCATTTTTAAATTTAAATCACGCTTTGCTTATATTGAAGAACAAATCAATTCTAAAAACAAAAAAATAGAAGAAGTGACTTTGACTGAAATGGATCAATTATGGGATGAAGCAAAGCAAAAATTACAACATTAGGAACATCATGAGTCGTTTTAAATATGTGATAAATTGTATAGTTAAATTAAATAAATCTGTACTTTTGAGTGGGTTATACCTAGCTTTATTGGGTATGACCGTGATGTCACATGCACAGAAATTTGATCAGGCTTATTTAAAATGGAAAGCTGAGCAACAAGCACAAGATGCTCAGTTAAAAAAAGTAGATGACAATTACTATCTTTCACGCCCCAATATCCAGCCTTCCCAAACTCATTTGGGAAGAAAAGGACAGGCTTCTTCAGCACAGGTTCCATCCGCTTCCAGTCCAAAAATAAACTTGAACAGTGCCAATGTCATGCAATTGCAGCAGTTAAGTGGGGTTGGTGCAAAGAAAGCACAAGCCATTATTGATTATCGAAATCAGTACGGAAAGTTTAAAAATGTGGAAGAGCTAAAGAATGTTAAAGGGATTGGTCCTTCACTTTATGAGAAAAATCGAAGCCAACTTGGATTATGATGCGTAGAACTGAATTCCTAACGTGGATCAAAGCGTCATTGATCTGAAATAAAGTATTGTTAAAAAACATGCAAGCTTAAAATTGAGATCAATCATTTAAGGATCACAATTTCAATGCAAGATTGCGAGAATCAAATTGCCCTTTAGCTGTGTAAGCGATATGATTAGCACAATTATGATTTTTACGTCCTGACGTAGGAGACAGTGTCTTTTGCAAACTTTGCGTGCGTCAAAGTGTGGATTATCCACCGCTCAATTACCTTCTTCCATTTTAGATGTTATTGATTCTTTAACCAAAGCTGGCTATGAGGCTTATATAGTCGGTGGAGGTGTGCGTGATTTAATGCTCGGCTTAAACCCGAAAGACTTCGATGCTGTGACCAATGCAACGCCATCGCAAGTCAAAGAAGTTTTCGGTCGTCGTTGTCGAATTATCGGTCGACGTTTTGAATTGGCACATGTCTATTCTGGTCGTGAATTGATTGAAGTCGCAACATTTCGTGCCCCACCCAAGAAAGCGATCACTTCGGCTCAAGGCATGATTCTGCGTGATAATAACTGGGGAACCATCGAGCAAGATTTTGCACGTCGCGATTTTTCTATCAATGCGATGTATTATCAGCCACGTAAGGGTGAAGTGCTTGATTTTTGTAATGCCATTGATGATATAAAAACCAAAACTTTAAGATTATTGGGTGATCCGACTCTACGTTTTGAAGAAGATCCTGTACGTATGTTACGTACATTGCGTTTTGCGGCAAAATTAAATTTCAGTATCGATCCTAAAATTTTAAAAATTTTTACCCAAGAGATGACTCAGCTCTTGCGTGATGTTTCTCCACACCGTTTATACGATGAATCACAAAAACTATTCACGATGGGACATTTACATCGTGTCATGCCAATGTTGATCGAGTTTGGTATTTGGAAACAATTATTTGCTGATATTAGCCCTGAAATTACTCAATTTATGGAGCGTGCAGCAAAAAATACTGACCAGCGAATTCAAATTGGCAAAACCATCAATCCTGCTTTTTTCTATGCCGTGTTACTTTGGAACAATTTTTTAGCACGTTGTGATTTTTATCAGGCTAAAGGTGTAGTTGCGGCAGAAGCCCGTGCACAAGCAGGTTTGGATGTTTTAAAACGACAAGCGACGCGGACCATTATCCCTCGATTTGCGGAGACGTTTATCCGTGAGGTTTGGGAAATGCAGACACGTCTGTTAAATCCAAAACCGCAACAAATTGAAGCGCTGTCAGGGCATGCGCGTTTCCGTGCTGGATTTGACTTTTTACTGTTAAGAGAAAAGTCTGGTGATTCGACGACCAACGGCATGGGGGCTTGGTGGGAAGCTTACCAAACCATGTCTAGCGATGAAAAAGAGCGTGCAATCAGTAGTTATAATCGCCAACGAGCTAAAAGCCGTAAAAAGTTAGCTGAATCTCCTGTTGTTGAAGAAGTGAAAACTGTTTCAACCGAGATTGAACCGCTAGTCAAAGAACAAGAGTCACGTAGTCGCCGTTCTCGTCAAAAAGCCAATGCTAGCCATACACCATCTGCAGCATCACATGATTTTAAAAGCAGAAATGACAGCAGAGCAGCAGTCAACAAAGGTGAAATTACAGCGGATCACCCGATCACCAAGCGTAGACGTGTACAACGTGATTTGAGCAAAGTGATCTTTGGACCAACGCAATGATGAATAAAACCTATATTGGTTTAGGCAGTAATTTGGGTGATTCAGAACAGATTTTGCGTGAAGCTGTTGAGCAGTTAAAACAATTGGGTGAGGTGAAGGTTTCCAAGCTTTACCACAGCCCACCCATGGGTCCACAAGATCAACCGCATTACCACAATGCAGTTGCCCAATTGTTAACCCATTTAGCGCCATTAGATTTATTAAATGAGTTGCAACGGATTGAAAATGAATCAGGTCGAGTGCGTTTACGCCATTGGGGTGAGCGGACTTTGGATTTAGATCTTTTGCTTTATGCTGAAAAAAACATTATAAATGAGCGACTCACAGTACCACATGTTGGTATTTTGCAGCGTGATTTTGTGGTGATTCCTTTATTAGACTTGGATACTGAGTTAAAGGTAAACGGACAATCATTACAAAACCTAGAACTTGTGCAACATTCAACATTGACTGTTTTGGCTGATCAAGGTTGGGCAGGCTGAACTGTTGGATGTGCTAAAGAACTCTCATTGATAGAGGATATCGTCATGATCAGTCTAAGTGATTTAAGACAATTTAAAACTCAGGGTCGTAAATTTTCATGCTTGACTTGCTACGATGCAAGTATGGCAAAAGGTATGGAAGTTGCCGAAATTGATACTATTTTAATTGGCGATTCTTTAGGGATGACCATTCAAGGGCATGATTCAACCTTGCCTGTTACGGTCGCGGATATGGCATATCATACTGCCGCTGTACGTCGTGCGAATCAGCATGCCTTTATTTTATGTGACCTCCCATTTATGAGTTATGCAACGCTCAATGATGCTTTAGTGAATGCTAAAACTGTCATGCAAGCAGGCGCGCAAATGGTTAAAATTGAGGGTGGTGCTTGGCTTTCAGAAACTGTACAAGTGCTGACACGAAATGGTATTCCGGTATGTGTACACTTAGGTTTAACACCTCAATCGGTACATGTTTTCGGTGGTTATAAACTTCAGGCAAAAACACGTGAAGCTGCAGATCAATTGATTGCAGACTGTAAAGCTGTGGTTGAAGCTGGTGCGGCAATATTACTGCTCGAATGTGTTCCGGCACAAATGGGTAAAGAAATTGCTGAATTATTCCCACATGTCCCTATAATTGGTATTGGTGCTGGTGCTGATACAGATGGTCAGGTATTGGTTGTGCAAGATATGTTGGGTTTGACTTTTGGAAAAGTGGCACGTTTTGTACGCAACTTTATGACAGAGCAAACAGGTGAAACAGCAATTGTAGATGCATTCAAAGCATATCATCTTGCTGTGCAAG
Source organism: Acinetobacter sp. WC-743 (assembly GCF_000335555.1). NCBI lineage: Bacteria > Pseudomonadati > Pseudomonadota > Gammaproteobacteria > Moraxellales > Moraxellaceae > Acinetobacter > Acinetobacter sp. WC-743. Next base: position 52,837 of record NZ_AMFQ01000022.1, read on the forward strand.
ACAAATCTTTCCCTTCGAAAGAACATACTTTCCAAGTAGAGCTGTAAAAGATGAAAACAGAAACGACCATTCAAGGATTATCAGCATCACTGAATCCTGCTCGATCAGCGCGTAAAATCATTGGTTTTGTACCAACGATGGGGAATTTACATGAAGGTCATTTAAATCTGGTTCGTGAAGCACGTAAGTTGTGTGATGTGGTGGTAGTTAGTATTTTTGTCAATCCGATCCAATTCGGACCAAATGAAGACTTTGATAACTATCCTCGCACATTAGAGCATGACAGCCACTTATTGGCTGAAGTGGGATGTGATATTGTTTTTGCGCCATCTGTTGAGCAAATGTATGGTAAATATCCACGATTGACCAATATTAGTGTTGGTGAAATTACAGATGATTTATGTGGTTTACAACGTCCAGGTCATTTTGATGGCGTTGCAGTTGTGGTCACCAAGCTATTCAATATTGTACAACCCAATTTTGCATTCTTTGGGCAAAAAGATTATCAACAATTGGCTGTGATTAAACAGTTGGTTCGTGATTTGAATATGCCGATTGAAGTGATTGGTGTACCGATTGCTCGTGCTGAAGATGGTTTAGCTTTAAGTTCTCGTAATGGATATTTATCTGAGCAGGAACGCCAAACAGCTCCTGTTATCTTTAATTCTTTAACAACTGCTGCAGATGATCTACATGCGGGTAAAACACTTGTAAACGTGCTTCAACAGATTCGTCAAAGTCTGACTGATGCAGGATTAGTGGTGGATTATGTTGAAGCACGTAGCCCAACCTTACAAAAAGTTGAACAGTTCGACCAAGATGTTGTATTGTTTGTTGCAGCGAAATTAGGCAAAACCCGTCTGATTGACAATTTACAAGTGAAATATTCTGCATAAACTTTGCTTTTAGGATCGCTATGCCATGAAGCGTATACTTATCGTGACAGGACAATCTGGTTCAGGTAAATCCTCTGCTTTGCAGGTACTGGAAGATTTGGGTTATTACTGTATTGATAATTTGCCTCTGGCATTGCTTCCTGAAATTGTTGAAAAACTTGACCGAGAAAATAATTTAGAATTGTTAGCGCTAGGTGTAGATGTTCGTAGCGCAAAAGAAGATTTACAAGGTTTTGATGATGTTTTTCAACAAATACAAAAACATGGCAGTGTAGATGTTATTTATTTAACGACTCGTGATCAGGAGTTAATTTCACGTTTTAGTGCATCTCGACGTCCTCATCCGCTTTCAAATCGTTTTCAAAGTTTAAATGAATGTATCCAAGAAGAAAAAAATCTATTGTTGCCGATTCAACTGCGGGCAACAGTACATATTGATACCACTGACAAAAGTGTACATGATTTAAAAGATACCTTATTGTCCAAACTGGGACAGTCCGATAAACTAATTTTAATTTTGCAATCTTTTGGATATAAACATGGTATTCCATTAGATGCAGATTTTGTTTTTGATGTAAGGCATTTGCCTAATCCACATTGGGATTTAGAGTTGCGTAAATATTCGGGTTTGGATGAACCTGTGCGTAATTTTTTAGAAGCCAGCGAGCAAGCAAATGAGATGTATCAAGACATCTATCAGTTTTTAAATAAGTGGTTGCCTGCTTTTGCGGAAGGTCATCGTCACTATATTACAGTGTCAATTGGCTGTACGGGCGGTCAACATCGTTCGGTTTATATTGTGGATCGGTTGAAAAAGGCTCTTGAGTCGAAATGGACCATTCAAGTATTACATAGAGAAATGAAGCACTGGTCATGATTGACACAACTGTTGACGTAATTAATAAATTAGGGTTACATGCGCGTGCATCTGGAAAACTCATCGAAGTCACTACCAAATTTAAATGTTCTATTCAAATTGGGAAAGGTGACAAGTTGGTTGATGCCAAGAATATCCTTTCTTTACTTATGCTGGGAGCTGGTAAAGGAACAACCTTGCGTTTAGTGATTGACGGTGTAGATGAAGAAAAAGCTTTGTCTGAAGTTCAAGCACTTTTTGCAGATAAATTTTACGAGGCAGAATAATCGTGGCACGTCGTCCGCAACGTTTTACTGAAGATGATTTTGAGTCTTTAGAAGGGCGTGCAAGTAAAACCGAACAGAAAAAAGCTGTACAGCGTATGGCTGCTTTAGGTGAGCAACTCGCTGAGTTGTCAAAAAAACAAATTCAATCTTTACCTGTTGAAGAGCGCTTAATTGAGGCTTTATTAGATGTGCAGTTGATTACATCTTTTGAAGCGCGCCGTCGTCAATTTCAACGCATTGGAAAGCTTTTACGTAATGAAGATGAAGCTGTAATTTTATCGTATTTAACGCCAAAACAAGGCGTTAAAAAGCTCGCACAGCTTGATCGTTGGGTTGAACGTATGATTGAACAACGTGACCCTGCAATTAAAGAGTTTTGTAAGTCTTATAATGCGGCAGAAGGGCATTCCTTACGTCAGCATGTATTACGTATTCACCGTGATATTACGCGTCAGGCTTCTGCTGAAGAATTAGCAGCTTCAAAACTGAAGTTGTTAAATTACGCTCAACAAGTGGCATTGATTTCAGACAATTCAAAGTAATTGAATTGCTAAAATAGAATAAACGATCCTAAAGGATCGTTTTTTTATGAGAGATGAAATATGACTGATGCTTCGAGGAAAAATCCATTAGGGGGTATTTATATAGCCAATCTGTTGAAAGCTCATACAGTAAAAACAATTTCTCTTGATCAATAAAATTAATGTGATGAATATATTTTTGAATGATTGAAATCAAATCACTTGTATGAAAAACCAGGCGTTTTGTCTATAAAACAAAACCTGAATCTCAGTGCTGAGATTCAGGTTTTATGATCGGGATAATCAACAAGTTACGCCGTCTTATCCCACATATCTTTTATACTTTAGGTGGCATGGTCGGCATTGCACGGTCTGCTTTAAAATCGGGTTGAAATTTCACAACACATTGACCAGCTAAAGTTTTATCACCGATTTTCACTTGAATGGCTTTTCCATCAGTTTGACCAGCACAAGACTTTTGGATTGCATCCCATTGCGCTTTACGCTCTGCGCGTTTTTGCGCAAATTCCTGCTGAATTTGAGCACGCTGTTCATCTGTCATATCTTTCATACGTGGTCCATCGTGACGCATCATACGTCCACGATCTTCTCCATCACGACGGAAATCATGTTTCATTTCTTTCATCGCTTTACGATCAGCTTTGAATACAATATTACATGTTCCATCAATACTTTGTTCACCAGCTTTGACCTGAACAGTTTGACCAATCGCTTTACCGTCACAGGCTTTTTGCATTTGCTGGCGCATCTCTTTATGTTGCGCACGCATTTTTTTCATTTCTTCACGTTGCTCAGGTGACATTTTATGATGTCCGCCATGCATCATTGGACGACCTTCTGGACCGTCTTTGGGACCTGGATTAGATTGACAGGCAGTTAAAGCCCCCATACTTAGAATACTTGCTGACAATAATGTGATTTTTGTGATCATTTTCATTGTTACTACTCCAATGAATGTTCTGTATATTTGTGGATACAGTAAAGATTAAATAATAATGATGTAGAAACAATGGAGAGTATTTTAAGCAAGTGTTGGGTACAATATTGAAATGAGAAGAAAAACGAGAGATCAGTTTTGAAAATACGCCGAGTCCCCATCGCTTTACGTTTATTTCTCACTGTGTTGTTGACGACATTAGTCATCACGACAGTGAGTTTGAGTGTATTGCATTGGACCATGCAGAAAAACTTTGCCAGATATGTTGCTGATGTCGAAATGCAAAAACTTGATCATTTGATTGAGAATTTGGCAGATGTTTATGGTGTATATCAAGACTGGGGCAATGCAGTTCAGGCGCAAATTTTACAAATCGAAGGTGATGCTGCACCTGATGATTATGACAAGTTATCGCGGTGGTGGTTACGTCGTCAGTACGATATTGCTTTGCAGCAACGTTATTTTAAAGAACATACGATGATGGCAACTTTGGGGCAGACCGAAGGTGCTACGCCAAAATCCCAATTAGACAAAGAAGAAATAAAAATTCTTGAAGAAAACTTGCCTTCAGCCTATCAACCTTTTGAAGGTTTGAAATTTCCGCTCAGTTCAAATCAAAACTTATTTAAACCTTCTGATCGCAAAGCTAAGCCTCCAATGGACAAAGGGCATATCGCGGGAGGCCAAGAAAACCCTCCTGCTGAAGGAAAAGAATCGTCTATGCGTGATCCAATGCGCATGGTCAGTCCAAAAAATGGCAAGAAGATGTTTGTATCCATGCCAGACCGTTTAGGATTGAGTTCACGTCTTTCTTTATATGATGCCAAACATCAGTTTGTATTGGGTGAGCCTTCAGATGATCAAGTCTCTTATCGCCCAATTATTGTCAATGAACAAGTGGTAGGTTACTTAGGGCTTAAACCTGTTTTGGATGAAGATGATGCTTCGAGCATCAATTTCTTTAGTAGCCAAAAACGCTATTTGGTGCTGATCTATATTTTTACATTCTTGTCGAGTTTGGTTGCAGCATTACTTTTAGCGACCTATTTTAAAACGCCAATTCAACGCTTACTTAATGGTACACGTGAACTCACCAAAGGTAATTTCCAGCATCAAGTTGCAATTAAACGAAATGATGAGCTTGGTGATTTATCAACAGAATTAAATCAATTGGCAGTGATTCTAGATCAGCATGAAACGTCTCGTCGACAATGGGTCGCAGATACTTCACACGAATTAAAAACACCATTGGCTGTATTACAAGCACAAATTGAAGCAATGCAGGATGGTATTCGTAAACCTACACCTGAACATTTTGCTGCGATGTTGCGTCAGGTGACGAGTTTGAAAAAACTCACTCAAGATTTGGCTGATTTAGCACAGGCAGAAGCGCAGCAATTAAAATGTTATTTTGCAGAAGTTGATCCGTGGTCTGTGGTTTTGCAAGAGATTGATAATTTTAAACCAAAGTTTGAACAAGCCAATCTCAATGCCTCAGCAACAGGTGAGGGGGCGAAATTACAATTAGATATAGATCGTTTTAAGCAAATTATGGTCAACTTACTGGGGAATAGTATTCGTTATACTGAAGCGGGTGGTGAAGTTCAGGTACATACTGAACAAGACGCTGAATCTTGGAGTGTCATTGTGGACGACAGCCCGCTTGGTTTGAGTGATGAACAGATTGCACGTTTAGGAGAGCGATTCTATCGTGTTGACGATTCACGTACGCGTAGTACAGGTGGCACAGGATTAGGCTTGGCTTTATCTGGTAAAATTGCGCAAGCACTGGGTGGACAATTAACTTTTGATCATTCACCTTTAGGCGGTTTGCGTTGCAAATTGACATTTTCAAAACATACGAAAGTTTAAAAGGAATAGCACAACATGAAACATATCATGCTGGTAGAAGATGAAGTTGAACTTGCGCAATTGGTGCGGGATTATCTAGAAGCGGCAGGCTTTGAAGTCAGTATGTTTCATGATGGTCAAGAAGCCTATGAAAGCTTTCAACAACGTAAGCCAAGCCTCATGGTTTTGGACTTGATGGTTCCTCGTATGGATGGTCTCACGATCTGTCGTAAAGTGCGTGAACAAACCGATCTGCCGATCATTATGGTCACAGCGCGTACTGAAGAAATTGACCGTGTGTTGGGCTTAAATATGGGTGCTGATGACTATGTTTGTAAGCCATTTAGCCCTAAGGAATTGGTTGCACGTGTACAAGCTGTGTTACGTCGTTTAGAACGTAAAGCTGAACCTGAAGCCAATGATTTATTCCGGATTGATAAAGCACAACAACGCATCTGGTATCAACAAAAATCGTTGAATTTAACACCAACTGAGTTTCGTCTTTTAGAGCTTTTCCTCGAACATTTGGGACAAGTCTATTCTAGAGCGCAACTTTTAGACCATATTAACCCAGATAGTTTTGATGTTGCTGACCGTGTTATTGATAGTCATATCAAGAACTTACGTCGTAAAATATCTGAAGCAGCGGAAACAGGAAATCGTCATGAATGGGTACAAGCTGTTTATGGCGTAGGCTATCGTTTTGAATATCCAGAAGATTAAGTTTTCGACATTTTAAGTTCATCGTTGTGGATAAACACAGGTTTATCCACAGATATTGTGGGTAAATGTTTATAAATGTAAAAAGTTATGTTTGAAAAATAAACATATAACTTTATATTTATTGATACATTCTAATTTTGACTGAATCGTGAATAGATAGAGGTTAGCTCTGTTGATCTAATGTGCGATCCAAAGCCCGCTAATTATTTAATGTGTTGATAAACCGCCAATACCTGCTTTTGGGCTTTGGTCAGGCTCTTGCTCACAAGCTCATAAGAGCCTTCAACCAAGTCTTGAATCAGATCAGCACTGATCTGTTCGCCTTCATAGACTGAAATCCAATGACGTTTATTCATATGGTAGCCCACCTGAATCGAGGGGTAGAGATCTCTCAACATTTCGCTATGATCAGGTTCAACTTTTAAATTAATCAGTTTTTTGCCATGCAGTTCAGAGCCTAACATAAACATTTTTCCCATCACTTTAAAAACAGGAACATCCTCACCAAAAGGATAGTCAAGTTCGGATTTAGGCAAATGTGACGCAATCTTAAATGCTAAAGTTCGGATTTCTTCACCAGTCATTATGTTCTCTTTTTAATTCAATTATGGGTAAATGCGAATCATGGTTCCATCATCCACCAGTTTCCAGATTTCATCCATATCAACATTTCTAACGGCAATACAGCCCCATGTCCAGTCATTTCGAGGTAAATAGTTCATTAAACTTGGCATTTTCTCGATTTGTGAAGTGGTTGCAGAACCGTGAATCATAATATCACCACCCGCGGAAACACCCAACTGTTTGGCTTGTGCGAGATCTTGCTGGTTTGGATAAGACACATGCAGAGATTTATAAAAGGCACTATTCGGATTGCGCCAATCTAAAATATATTGTCCCTCAGGTGTTTTTCCATCACCTTCTTGTACTTTATGACCTTGTGGGGTAAAGCCTAAGCGCATTGGATAGCTTTGAATTTTTTGATCATGGTGCATCAATTGGACAATGCGAGCAGACTTATAAACTTTAACCTCTGTAATCGGAGTGTTTTGACGAATAAGGGTGATGTCTTGCTGTGATAAATTTTTGACATGTATGGCAGCATTTGCTGTTGGAATAAATTGATTATATTTTTGATAGAACCATCCACCAGCGATCATCACAATGAAAATAGCAAAAATTGAAAAGAGATATTTTTTATTCATTTTAAATTAAGAATGTTGTAAAGCAATGTATTGTCTAAATTTTACCCAAATTAAACTGGGAAGCTGTAGTTGAATTGTGATTGTGGATTTATCCTGTGGATAAACACATGGTTATCCACAGAAATTGTGGGTAACTCTAATTACACTTAGGAATCTTTAAAAACAGATCATACATCTACATTTGTACTATATAGAGCCATTCAATTTCTTCAAAGCATGAACGTTTTTGGCAAATACAATTAATCTTATTGACTTTGACATTGTTTAATTTCTGAAATCTGGGTTTCGAGCAAAAATATATTGAGATTATTTTATAAAGTCAATTTTATTAATCACTTAAAGAATTTATATAAATAATGAAATGTGGTGTTTATCACAGAAAAAACGTTAATTACAAGTTTATCATGTCTTAAATGCAAAGTTTTTTTAGCACACCAATATCATTATTTCTAGGCGTTATCAAACTATGTTAAAGAGTAGATTTAATTAAATATGTAATAACAACAAGGATTAATAGTATCCAAGGCTAATGATATGAGAAATAATCTAATCGCAGTGCTCGTTGGATCAACGATGCTACTCACAGCTTGTGGAAATGATTCCACTGATTCTAAAACGGACAATGGTAAGCCGACGAACCCTGCTCTACAGCAAATGAATGTGAATAGTATTCAGATTTTAGATTCGAATAACCAGCCCTTTGCTAATCTTGCAGTAAAAATCGCTTCTGCAAAAAGTTTAGGGATAAATTATTCTGAGAGTAATGATATATTTGCATCAAATGAAAAATTACCAGATGCGCAAAGTTTTACTACAACGGTTCTCACCACAGATCAGCAAGGATTTATTAAAGTCAACAATTTAAGTCCTGATCAATATTTTGTTTTGGTCAATGAAGCAGAGTCACCCGTGATGACAAGCTTCGTCTTAAAAGCAAAAAATACAAATGAAAATGTTGTACTCAAGATACCTTTCGCATGTTCGAAAAAAGAACAAGCGGAAATAAAATGTGCAAAGGTTGATGCAGTTGTTGGTTCGTTATCAGGGTATGTTACCTATAATGGGAAACCGATTAAAAATGCACAAGTTTCTTTGTCTGGTACTAGTGGAACCAATGGTGCATTTATCACAGATTTAACCAATGATAAAGGTCAATTTAATCTAAGTTTTAATGTATCCAAAGATTTTGAATCGACATTGAAAAATGCAAGCTTACAGATTAGTGCTGATGGTTATGAAACACTATATAAAGTAATATCAGTCAACAGTTCAGCATCTTTTGGTAACCATTTGAATTTAAAACCAATAACAAAGCCATTAAATGATATCGTTTGGAAAGAAACTTTTGAGCAAGATTCACCCACAGTAAATATGTGGACTAAAGAAAGTAGTTTACAGCAACCGATGTGGAATTTAATCAAAACAGGTCATAGTATTCAAAATAAATTAGTGGATATATCTGTACTTTTAGCACCCAATGACAGTAGTCAAGGCGCTGTACCGAATCCGCCACAAGGTATTCAAGCATATTGGTTTGGTGATATTCAACAAGGCAATTTTATTGGTAAACAAAAACAGACAGATAAATTATTAGATGGCGGTACCTCTGTAAGTCTGAATGATGCTCAGTTGACATCACCATCCATTGATTTAAGCAAAGTATCTAAACCAATCAGTTTAAATTTTAAAACATGGTGGGAAATTGAATCAGTCAATCCAAATAATAAAGGATTTGATCTGATGGATATTCAAGTGTCCACGGATGGTGGAAAAAACTATAAAACGATTGCGCGTTTAAATCCATTATCTGACCCTGTTGTGGACCTAGAGACGAAAATACCACGACCATTTACTAATTTTGGTTTTAACAATGCGCCAGCGGTATCACAACAAGAACCTATATCTTTAGATGAATTTGCTGGTCAAGCAAATGTAAAATTAAGATTCCAGTTCAGCACAGAAGATGGTTTATACAATGGTTTTAGAGGTTGGATGATTGACGACATCCAAATCAAAAAAACGCAAGGAACTTTCCCGCTCTTTAAAGGAAAAGACGAATCTGATGAAGGAGAGACGAGTGAATTACCATCACCAATGATGAAAAAGATGAAAATGTCTTATCAATCACCTCGTTGGTTAGATGTTCCACAGCGTTAATTTAGCATAATTTAAAAAGCTCCCTAAATTTCTAGGGAGCTTTTATCTAAGACGAGCAACTCACCATAACTTCAGGTAAATCACTTGCTAAGGGAGCCAAATCTGCAGCGGTTTCTAAATCAGTTTGACGTGTAAAAGGTTGGCTGAGTAACTTAAATAAACGATCAACTTCAGAAAAATCATCACGCTCAGCTAGTTCAATGGCTTTTTGAGCCATATGATTTCTTAAGATATAAACTGGATTGGCAAGTTTCATATTAGCATCCAATGCATCTAAATCTTGATGTTCACGAATACTTTCATATTGAGTCAAAAATAATTCAAATTGACGGCGATCTAGGCAATCATCTTGAATGGCTTCATACTGCTTATTTTGTAAACGTATAAAGCTATCGGTATAGTCAAGCTGTTCGCTTTGTAAAATTTTTAAAAAGCTCATACCGCAGTCAAAGCTGTCTTTGTGAAAGTTTGGAAGTCCAAGTTTTTGACATAGCCCATCTGTATAGTGCTTAAGAAAGGTAGGTTCAAAATCTTCTAAGCATTCGACCAAATCCTGTTTAAATTTTTCTTTTGTTTCAGGTTGAGCAAGTGGAATTAAATGATTTAACCAATTCCATAAGTTCCAATGTGCGATACTAGGTTGGTTTTGATAAGTGTAACGTCCATTGTAATCACTGTGGTTATTGATCCAGTTTGGACGGAATCGTTCCATAAAACCATAAGGACCAAAATCGAGAGTTGAACCTGTAATATTTAAATTATCAGTATTCATCACCCCATGCGCAAAGCCAACTAGTTGCCACTTGGCAATCATGATGGCTGTATTTTGAATCACTTTGCGTGCAAAAGCCAAGATATGATTTTCAGTGCCAGCTTGCTGAAGCTCCAAACACTCAGGATAATGCCATTCGATACATTTTTGGGTGAATTCTGGCAATAGGTCAGGTTGGTATTGGTTGATCCATTCAAAATGCCCTAAACGAATGTGACAATCTGATGTACGTAACATCATTGCACCAAGTTCAAGCTTCTCTCGCTGAACACCTTGAGTTGATGAGGTAAAACCTACCGCATTACTTGATGGGACACCAAGCGAATTTAAGGCATGACCTGCCAAATACTCACGAATGACTGAGCGAAGTACAGCTCGTCCATCGCCCATGCGAGAGTAGGGCGTAGAGCCTGCGCCTTTTAAATGCAGATCAATGGTTTGATGATGACGATTGAGAATTTGTGCAATCAACAAACCTCGCCCATCCCCCAATTGTCCAGCCCATTGACCAAACTGATGTCCTGCATAGACCATCGCTAAAGGATGGAATTCTGGGAATGTTTTTTGTCCACTGCAAATCTCCACCCACTGTGCTTTTTCTTCCTCCGACCATTGTAATTCATCAGCGAGTGCAAGATTAAAATGTCCTGCTTTTGCACCTTTGAGCGGGTTGGGCATTTGCTCATGGTATAGTTTTGAATTCAACGTGGGATAACGAGGATTGAAGTACATAGAAGTTGATCGCACTGGATAAATCATGACTTGATCAATATAGCAAAATTTTAATGCTGTGGGAGAATGTTGACTAATTTAGTCGAGAATAAATAACTTTGCGCCTGATGTGGTTGAAGAACGATGTGCTTCCGCTTGATCTGCAACTTGATAACTCATACCAGCGGTTAAAGTAAATGTACGTCCATCTTCAAGTTCTGTATATAACTCACCCTCTAAACAAAAAAGGATATGACCTTTCAAGCACCAGTGATCTGCTAAATATCCTGCTGAGTACTCGACCATTCGAACACGAATTTGATCAAATTGTTGAGTTCGCCAAAGTGCAAAACCTTGTTCACCTTGGTGACGGGTGGTCGGAATCTCTGTCCAGTTGGTGATGCCAAAAGGGATATTATTGATCTGCATGTCAGTTGCTCGGTTTAGATTTAGATGGTTATAAAAATTAGGCAAAAGAAAAGCTCCAGTTGGAGCTTTTCTATTTATGTGGATTTTTACTGATTTGATGATCGATAGATTAAGAAACAACGTTCTTTTTAATACCGCGCATCAATGTTTCTAAACGCTCACGGTGGAAAGCCAATTTTTGCTCAACCAACTGAAAATCAACTTTAAGTTTGACATCCATTTGGTGAATTTTTTCCGCAACCGAGGCTTTTTTAGCTTGTAACTCTTGCTCTTTTAAAGCTGCCCAATCGTTTAATGTATGGGTGAAAGCTTCATATTCTTGAGAGACTTTTTGTTTCATTGCTAAAATGTCAGCATTTACATTGTGACCGTAAATTGCTAAGTCCTGTTCAGCATATTTAAACTTCATTGCTAATTCTGCTTTTTTAATATTAAAGCTCGGAATACGACGAAGATTTTTTGCTAAACCAATTTTAGAGCATGACCAAATCAACCATTTCGTCGGGTCATATTGCCACCATTTCACGCCATTACGATAATCGTATTGGAAAATATGGTGGTAGTTATGATAACCCTCACCCCATGTCGCAATGGCAAGCAGGAAGTTATCACGTGCAGTATTTTCATCTGTATAAGGACGTTTGCCCCACATATGACATAAAGAGTTAATAAAGAAGGTTACATGGTGGCTGATGATTAAGCGGAGTAAACCACCTAAGAGCAATACGCCCCACATGTCACCTACAGCCCAACCCAATGGAAGGAGAATAGCTGCGTGAACTGCAATGACCAATGGAATGTAATATTTGTCTTGGAACATCACCACTTTATCATTTAACAAATCTGGTGCATTTTTATAGTTTGATTCAGCAGCAGGATAGTTACGTAACATCCAGCCAATGTGTGCATACCAAAAGCCATTGTTAATTGAATATGGATCTTGATCAACATCGTCTACATGACGGTGATGAGTACGGTGACCTGAAGCCCAGAACAAAATACTGTTTTGAACAGCAAATGTTCCCATAATCATCAGAATAATTTTAAGAGGTAAAGTCGCTTCATAAGCACGGTGTGCCCACAAGCGATGATAACCCGCAGTAATGCCTAAACTACTGAGACCGAGTAAAACGAATAAACTAATCCAAGCTGCCACACTAAAATCATGATGGTAGGCATACAATGGAATCGCAATTAATGCCACAAGTGGTAAGAATACCAGAGCAAAAACACCGATCCAATTTATTGGGGCTTTGGGTAGGGGAGCATTCATCTCCAACAGCACTCCTAAGAACCTTCATTAGGTAAAGTTAAACGCATAGCTTCAGCATTTTTCTAGGCTATACTTTCACGAATAGTATCATGAGCGAACAGATGTTCACTAGTATTAGTGTACATCTGTATTGTATAAAACAGTAACAGAATAAAACACAGATTTTAGCGATTTGATCGAAAAAAATGAATGATTAAAAAGTCGTACTTGATTGTCAAAAGTGCGTAAAAAATTTTACCCAGAATAAGTGCCACAACTTCATACTTGGTCGTGATTGAATGCACGAAAGTTTTGAGTTAAATCACTTCCAACACGGTAAAGAAAATCTGATTTTATGCGACTCAATTTATTTTAACCTGAGTTCGATGTAATTAAATCCTCAACTCATTGAAAAATAATAAATCTCTATGGAGTCTTGCTGCGTTTTCATCAAATTTTAGGATGAGGAGCGGAGCTCCGCAAGCGCAACCATCAATAGCGTTTCATTTCTCTTGATCAATAAAATGAAAGCGATCAATAGATTGTTTTGATGATCTAAAGCTTAGACTGCCACGCTTTAGTGCTAAAGTTTAGGCGATGCCTCACTTTTCAGAGATGAAAAATGACAAAAATCTTTCGTTGAGCGAGGGGTACATCCTCATACCCCCGCTCAACATGGCGACATCCATGTCGCCTCACGATAGCAAGACCATCTATGATTCAAAAGTACAAAATAAATGAATCATCCAAATCACTTGTATGAATAATCAGGCGGTTTGGCTGTATCATCTTTCATCAAGGATTTTTATCGAACTCAGGTTATCTTGTTCTATTTAGGGTTGAAGCTATTCAATCAAATCATTGTTTAATAACTGTATAACATAATGATAGAACGAGACTATTTTCATCATAGTGCGATTGAATACTGAATGTTTAAATACACTGATTTGAACAATAGTTCATCACTATTATTAGCTATGTGTTTCTTCCTCAGTATCATCTTCAAAAGTTTGAGCAATTTTTTCAATATTCAAACTTTTTGCCATGGCATCAAAAATTTCTTTATAAGTGCCATCTTGATGGTAAAGCTCATGATGTTCGCCATGCTCGACAATTTGACCATCCTTCATGACATAAGTGTAGTCAGCATCAATAATTTGCGAAAGACTATGTGAAATCATGATCACCGTTCGACCTTGCTTGATTTCGTCCAGACTTTGTTTAATTTGTTCAGCCGCGATTGCATCTAAACTTGCTGTAGGTTCATCTAAAAAGATAATGGGTGGATTTTTAAGAAACATACGGGCAAGGGCAATACGTTGTTGTTGTCCACCTGATAATAAAAGGGCATCGGCTTCATAAGCATGTGGCAGTTTTAAAATCTGTTCATGAATTGAAGCTTTTTTTGCAGCTTGTATCACTTCCTCATTACTGGACTGAGGTTTGCCATAACGAATATTTTCTAAAATAGAACCCTGAAAAATATGGTTTTTTTGTAGCACTAAACCAATATGTTCACGGAGGTAGTGGGTGTCAATTTCTTCTAAATCAATCCCATCTAGTTTGATACAGCCTGCATTCGGAAGATAAAATTTATCTAATAAACTGATCAGGGTCGATTTTCCTGCACCTGATAAGCCCACCAATGCAGTGATTTTATTAGGCTGTATGGTCATGTTGATATGATGCAAAGCCTGATAACCATTGGGATAGGTAAAGTCGACATGTTCAAGTTCAAATTTGCCTAGAATTTTAGGTTGTTGTGAGCCACTGGCTTCGATCTCATTGTCCGCTTCTAAAATATTAAAGAAGCTTTCGGAGTAAATCATTGCCGAGTTAATTTCATCATAAATACGATGTAAAGAACGAATAGGTGCAGAGACATTATTAAACAACAACACGTGGTACATGATCATACCGATACTCATTTGTCCATCTAACACAAAATAAGCTGTTAAAATGATGATGAAAACCACACCTACTTGTTCAATAAACGTTTTCAAACCATCAAAAAGATAGCTGGTTTGGCGGGTTTGCATTTGATTTTCGGTGAGTGATTTTTGTAGATTCAACTGTTTGGTTGACTCAACACTTTCTTTATTAAAAGATTTAATGACTGTAATCGAATTGATAATACTGAGAATGCCTTGATTCTTTTTTTCAAAATTATCGCGCAATGCACGCCGTTTACCAGACAGTTTTTGCGACTGTTTAAAGGTCAACCAGAAGTAAATAGGAACAATAATGGTAGCAACTAAACCGACCCAAAAATTGGCATAATACATTAAAGCCAAAGCGATAATTGCGCTGCTAAATAGCGGTAAAATATCAATAAAAAAGATCTGTACAAGACGAGTCAGTGAGCTGACTCCACGATCAATACGTGTTTGTAATTTGCCTGCTTGATTATTCTGTTGATCGAAAAAAGCCAGTCTATAGGTAATGAATTTCTCAATGATTCCTTGCGAAAGGTCTTGTGAAATTAAAATCCTTAGCTTTTCACCAAATGACTTTTGCCCAAATTGCACAATGGCATTGATGACCTCCTTTCCCAATAAAACAAGGCTAATGGTGATAATGATATGCCAGCCATCCGCCAATCCTTGCCCTGCTTGAATCAGTTGATTGATACTGTCTACGGCATATTTAAGAGTCAGTGCATTGACCTGTGCAGTCAGTGAACCGACCAAGGTTAAAAATAAGGTCACGATGACGAGCCAGCGATAGGGACGTACAAAGGGGCGTAGTTTTAGAAATAATTGCCATAAATTCATAAGTTTTTGCTTTTTAGGTTTGCTTTTAGTCTAGAACTGAATAAATTTTGTCACAAGTACTTCATGTGTTTTGAATTGTGAAGCGCTAAAGTAAACTTTAAGTAGACATGTGTATGATTGTTTAGCGATGAATCTAGAACTGTTTGAACCTGAAGCGAAAGATAATTTACTGCCTTGTGATGGGGAAGTGAAGGATTTTGGCTTGATCTTAGACCATGAACAGAGTCAAAAATATTTAGTTTATTTCTTAAAACATTTGGCTTGGCAGCACGATGAAGTGTATTTGCATGGGCAATATTATCAAACTGAGCGTAAAGTGGTGTGGTATGGTGATGATCATTATCAATATCATTATTCAGGCATGGCAAAACAGGCACATGTTTGGAATCCCGCATTATTCCGACTAAAGCAACATATTGAGCAATTGACTGGGTATACTTATAATTCATGTCTTGCCAATTTATATGAAAATGGCACACAAGGCGTAGGTTGGCACAGTGATGATGAACCTTCTTTGGAGTCGCCAGAAAGAAATGTTGTGATTGCCTCACTGAGTTTTGGTGCAACACGAAAGTTTAGTTTCAAACACAAATGGAAAGCTGAAAAGGTAGATTTAAGCTTACAAAGTGGACAGTTGATTGTGATGCAAGGAAGGACACAACGTTATTGGAAACATATGCTCGCCAAATCTACACGTGTGGTGGAGCCACGGGTAAATTTGACTTTTCGCTATTTTTATCCAACTGAATCGCAGTAAAGATATTTACGAAATAATGGTTTTTTTATCTCAACGAATACTTGTTAAAGTGGATAAAGTTTGTCATCAAACTGTTCTAGTTTTGGAAATTCTAAAGCTTGTAACTGTTCTAAATTCTGCAAATGTTGCTGATATTGTTGTAATAATTGCTGGCGAGCTTCATTGGTAATATAGGGTACATGATAGGCAATAAATGGAGGTAGCACCTCAAATCCAACATAAGCCAGTGTGCCACGCTGAATAGGAAGCAATAAATCGTCTATAGCGCCATGAATTGCGTTTTGCCCAAACATATGGTCACGACCACCGAGGGTAAAACTGAGCATTGCTTTTTTGCCTAACATACCACCACGATTATAAAAACGTTTACCACCGTAAAAAATACCTGAAACAAAGACTCGATCAATCCATCCTTTTAAAATGGCAGGTACAGAAGTCCAATACATGGGAAAACTGAAAATTAATAAATCTGCTTTTTGCACTTTTTCAATTTCAATTTGAATGTCTTGTGCAAGATCATGGGTTTTCGATGCGTGACGTTGTTCTAAAGCATAATTCAAATATTCTTGGTTGCTTCGACTATCAAAGTCTGCTTGAGATGCAACGGGATTAAAGTTCATTGCGTATAAGTCTGAAACTTCTACATGATGTCCTAAATTATGTAGGGTATCAACAGCATGATCTTTTAGTGCTGTGGTAAACGAAAGTGGTTCAGGGTGAGCGTGAACGATAAGAATATTCATAGCAGTCCTTGAAAAATAATGATGATTTTATTGTTTGATATTTGGATTATTTCTAAAAAAGCATGATTCGCCAATCACCTGAATTATTTTTTTTAGGTCATCAGGGTAAATCAAATTTTTAATACAAGTGGTCTAATCATAAATAAACCAGTACGCATAAAAAAAGCCTATGTTTAAGGGCATAGGCTTTCTTACTCTGAGGAGGCATTGTCTTCTAAAAAACAATGCCAAAATATCATGGATTACTGAAGAACATAATCATATTATGAGAATGTAAAAACATTATCAATAGAGAAAAACATTACAAAATGTTAAATTATCAATTTATCCCTTCTTGTGGATGAAAGGCAGAAAGTTGATCATTGGCAGAAAGAGCCTGGTAACGTTTTTCGATTTGAGTGGCTGAATCTTGTAAGGTTTCAATCAGTTTTTGAGTATTGACGTATTCAAAACGATTTTTAGAGGCAAGTACAGTAAGCGCTAAAGGTGCTTCTTTGCTTGAGAATTTAACGGGAATAGACAGACCTGAAACATTAGGATCTAATTCACCTTGCGAAAAATAGAAGCCTTGTTTTTTGATTTTTTTCATTTTATTGATAAAGGTTTCAGCATTTTCAGCAAAATTGACCTCTGCCAGTTGGGTCGCAAAACGATTGTAATAGTCATGAATTTTTTGCTTAGGTAAATGGGCAATGATCACTTTGGGTGATGAACCCATAAATACTGGACGAGGACAACCACGCCCATAAGATAATAACGTTTCATCACGATAAACCTCATGATGAACATCGATACAGTAGTCATCATTTAAATGTGTCAACAGGCAACACAGTTCTGTACGTTCTGAGATTTCCTGCATAAATGGCTTACTGATACGCACCAATGGATCTGTCGTTCTAGAAATATAATCCATGACTGCAATTTTAGGACCCAGTGTATAGTCACCTGAGGTTCCATTTAAACGTTGCAAAATATCAGCCGACACTAATTCTTTCAAATAACGATAGCTGGTCGGTTTCGATAGACCAAGCTCTTCACAAATCACATCGACATTAATTACTGGGCGAGACACCGAAAATAAATCTAAGACGGTGAGAATTTTGCCAAAACTTGAAAGTGCCATTGATGACCTACTCAATAAGTGAGAATCAAAAAATAAAAAATTAATGTTACTTTATAACAAATTGTTCAAGAAAAAACAGCCGAATTTGCAATGTAATTGCAAATGATTCTAGATTTATTACTTTAGTGCTAATTTTGAGAAAATGCACTACATTTAAGCAATGATTTAAACTATATTGTGGTTTATTATCAAAATAAGATATTTTTATTGACTTATTTGATGTTTTTTGAAAAAATTGTCTACATGAATATCCAATGACGAAATTTATCTGTTGAAAAATAGTTTAAATTTTGAGCATAAATTTTCATTGTCAATTGAGTCTTTCTCTACTCAATGGTTGTACTGAGCAAAATCCTAAATTTGTTCCTCTATTCAGTTTTTATTCATCACACTGTTTATTTCTTTAAGCAGTGCGTTTTTTTGGTCGTGAATAAAACAAAAGATAAATCGTACAGCTCAAAAACCAACATTATTCAATCATCGTGAGTCGCAAACATGTTATTAATCAAACCACTATTGGCTTTTAGACCCAATAAACTGGATTGGATTTTTGCGACTAAAACATTTATTGCTGGCATGTTGGCGTTATATATTGCGTTTGAACTCAACCTCAGTTATCCCATTTGGGCGATTGGTACAGTTTTTGTGATTGCCAATCCGTATTCGGGAATGCTGGCATCTAAAAGTATTTATCGGATTTTAGGGACCTTGTTTGGGGCTATTTTTGCAATTGCCGTGATGCCTCATTTGGTCAATACGCCGTGGTTATTTACTTTTGTCTTGGCAGCTTGGGTAGGGTTGTGTCTTTATTTGTCTTTAATTGATCGCTCACCACGCAGTTATGTGGTGATGTTGGCAGGATATACCGCAGTTATTATTTGTTTTAACTCAATTTTTTACATCGATACGGTTTCAATTTTTGATATGGCAGTGGGGCGATTTTTAGAAATCTCCTTGGGTGTTGTGTGTAGTGCAGTTGTCTCAGCAACGATATTTCCCATGCATATTGGACCTGTTATTCAAATGCGTGTATCTAAAACCATGCAAGACACCAAACAGGCATTTGACTCTATTTTGTCAGATGCTCAACATTCTGAAAATTATACTCAGCTCTTGGCAAATATCACACGTGACACCACTGATATTCATACCATGGCGGTGCATTTAAGTTATGAAACATCTAAATTTAAAGGGATGACCAAGCCATTACAGGAACTATTGCATCAAGTGACAATGTTGGTGGCAAATTTGGTCGCGATGTCTGAAAGAATGAAACAGTTGGATCAAATTGATCTGAACTATCGTCCGTATTTGCAAAAGTTTCATCGTAATGTAGATGACTTTTTAGACAATGAACGTGTCATTCTTGAACATCAGCTAAAACATTTACCTGAGCATTTTGAGTCTGATTTTCAAGCCATTGTTGATCATGCATCTCCTGAGCAACACATTATTTTGGGCAGTTTGAAAATGGATATTCGTCATTTTATTCAAAATGTTCGTGCGGTGAAATTGATTTGGCAATGTATGCAACGGGGAGACAACACCTTACCAGAATCCATTACACCATTAACCACCACCTATCCAAGTTTGCATCGTGATTATGGTGTTGCTGTTCGAGGTGGAATTTCTGCATTTCTTACCACCTTACTTGCTTGTACATTCTGGATTTTAAGCGGTTGGAAAATGGGCTTTATGTTGGCTGAGATGGCGGCAATTACTGCCTGTATTCTGACATTCATGGATGATCCTGTACCTGCATTAAAAATTTTTATTCGTGCCAGTGTTTATGCTGCATTTCTGGTTTTTATTTATGCTTATGGCATTTTTCCTCATGTGACCGCTTTTTGGGAATTAGCTATCGTATTGGCACCTTTCATTATGTTTTGTGTGATGTTGTATTTGCATCCACCTTTACATGCACTGGGTTTGCCGCTGATCATGAGTACTGTCATGGGATTGAATTTACAAAACCGCTATATGATGGATCAAGTCACCTTTTTCGATGCTTCAATTGCAACGGTGATTGGACCGATTATTTCAGTTTGTGTCATGCAAATGGTCCGTTCGATGTCACCTGAAATGACCGTAAAACGCATGTTGACCTTACACTATAAAGCGATGCGTGAAAGTATCACGATGCCTTATGGTACAGGCTTTAGAATTCATTTAAGAAGTATTCTCGATCGTATTGGTGTTTTAAATACCAAGCAGATTCAGTCAGAACAACTCAAAGTAGAAATTAATAACGCATTAATTGAATCAAGTGCTGCAATTGATTTAACTCGTTTACAAGAGCTGGTGCAAAAGCTTTCTCCAGAATCAGCAAGCACAAGATCGATTGTCAAATTACAAGATTTGCTTGAACGGTGGTGGACGGAGAAAAAGCATAGCCAATCTACCGATCATATAAAACAGCAATTGATCCAACAATTTGATCAAGTGATCGATGATGTGCAAGCTGTTGGTGATGAAGACATTCGACATCGTATTGAAATTTCAGTGAATAATATTCGAAGCAGTATGTGTCATATTCAACAGGCTGAGCGACAGTCTTCTATACCTTTACTTGGAGCATAAATATGGGTGAGCTAAATATTTATGGTGTTTATGTCCCAATATTTTTAATCCAAGCTGTGGTGGCTTTTTTGATTTGGAAAATTGTTTGTATTGGTACAGATCGCTTGGTTGAAAAAGAATGGATTGCATTGCCAGGCATCTTCAATATCTGTACCTATTTGATTTTATTGTGGTCAATACATTGGTTTTTTATTCAGATCACGACTTAGCGTCTATAGATTGTTGGTTTTAAAGTTTCAGGTTTTAAAAATTTAAGTTTAATGATTGGATTTGTGAAATGAAAACGTTTGATATACGTAAGGCAATACGCCCAATATCCTTAGCTATTGTAATCATTATTGCGATACTTTGCGCACGACATATTTGGAATTATTACAATGCTGAACCATGGACACGAGATGGTCGTATTCGTGGAGATGTCATTCAGGTATCGTCTGATATTGCTGGATTAGTCACAGAGGTGATGGTTCAAGATAACCAAACGGTGAAAAAGGGACAGGTGTTATTTAAAATTGATGTGGCTCGTCAGGCTTTAGATGTTGAGCAGGCCAAATCCGATCTCGCCAAAGCACAATCTGGACTTGCTGAAGCGGAAGCTGCACTTGCTGAGGCAAAAGCCAATATTGTGAAGTCGAAAGCCAACATTAATCTTGCTGATAAAAATGCACGCCGATATTCGGATTTAATGGATGGTGCAATTTCTAAACAAGAGCAAGATCAAATGTTTGCGACACGAGATCAAACTCATGCTGAGCATCAACAACTTGAAGCTGCTGTGCAACAGGCAGAAGCCAGTATCAAGCAACAAAAAGCCTTGATTGAAGCTGCAAATAGTAGTGTGCACCTTGCTCAACTGAATTTACAACGTTCAGAGGTATTGGCGCCTGCGGATGGAACATTATCCAACTTCGATTTACGCGTCGGAAACTATGTCAAAGTTGGTCAAGCTGTTGCGGCCTTGTTAGATCGAAAACAATTGTATGTGGTTGGTTATTTTGAAGAAACCAAGCTTAATAAAATTCATTTAAATGATCCAGTAACTGTACAGTTAATGGGTGATTCCATCAAATATAAAGGGCATGTTCAAGGTATTGCATCTGGGATTGAAGACCGTGAGCGAACCACTTCTTCAGGATTGTTGGCGAATGTGAATCCAACGTTCAGTTGGGTACGTTTAGCACAGCGTGTTCCTGTTAAAATTGTTTTAGATGATGTTCCGCATGATTCATTGGCATTTGTTGCAGGGCGTACAGTGACAGTACATATTTTGGAAAAAGATAAGAAATGATCAATTTCAGTCATTAAACTTTAAATTTTAAACCCATCAGATGATGGGTTTTTTTATAGATTCAAATCTGCCATTGCAGGCATATCGATTTCTTTTACACAACTTGCTTTGCTGGTTGATAATATAAATTGAATGGCAAGCACTACGTCTTGCAAAGGGATTAGTTGAGCATCACTCTGCAAAATTACTTCATCTATGGGGGTGCTGATATCAAATTCCGTGGCTAAATAACCTAAGTTTAAAACACTAATCCCAATTTGATCTTTGCGTAATGTTTCACGTAAAGCATGTACAATCCCTCGCAAAGCAAATTTAGTGGCAGAGAATACCACTTCTTTTCCAGAATGGTTATCAAGTCCCCATGTGGAACCAATTAAGATGATTTTGGCATTTGCAGAAAGGCGTAAATTTTCTAGTAAGGACTGAATTGCCAAAATGCAGGATTGAATATTGGTCTGAATTAAATTGGAAATTTCTAAATCTGAACATTGTTCAAATGCATAATCTGTATCAAATGCTTTTTCTTCCCAAATACCGACATTGTAAATCAGATAGTCGACCGTTTGACGCTGGATTTGATGTTTAACAGTATCTCTTGCTTGTTCAGGTTGAGCAAGATCAGCACAAATCCAATGAAAATTTGGCAGATCTGATTCAGGTTTTGAACGAGAAACGCCAAAAACCTGATCTTGTCTTTGCGGAATTGTTTGTAAAAGGGCTTGCCCTAAGCCCTTACTGACACCATAAATTACAAAGGTCTTTGACATTTAAATGACTCAAATTATGGCGTAATCCCTTCAGGATTTCGATACCAGCTTTCGATAAATAATGCAGCTGCGATACTGTCAGCGGCTAATTTTTTTGCACGCCCCTGAGCTTGATAATGTTCAAGTTCATCTCGTGCTTCACGGGTGGTCAAACGTTCATCAACCATAACTGTTTCAATATTAGTTTGATGGCGTATGCGCCGTGCGAATTTACGTGCTCGGGTTGATAATTCAGATTCAGAATCATCCATATTGAGCGGCAAGCCGACCAAAAATAAATTTGGTTGATGTTGTTTAACGATTTTTAACAGCTCATCCCAATTGGGGATGCCATCTTTCATCGGGAAAAGTGCAAGCGGTGTTGCACTTTCAATGAGAGATGAACCCACCGCCATGCCCATTTTTTGTGTACCAAAATCAAATGCAATAATGAGTTGCGGTGAATTTAAATCAGGCATGTCCAATCTCAGAAGCTAACCAAGTACGATCAATGCCTATTTTACGATAAGCTGCATCCCAACGGTCGGTATAAGGTAAATTAAATACCAGATCCATATCTGAGTCACAAATCAACCAATCTCCACGAGCAATTTCTTCTTCCAATTGATTTTTAGTCCAACTGGCATAACCCAAAGCAATTTGATAACGCCCGACCCCTTCATTATGGGCAATCGCATCTAAAATATCTTTACTGGTGGTGATACAAAGATTTTCACCCACTGCAATTGAAGAATGCCAAGTCGGTTGTCCAGTATGCAGAACAAAGCCTGCTTCTGGGCGTAAAGGACCCCCTTGTAAAACTTCATGTGGATGGACATTATCTGCTGCGATGTCTAAGTCATTGAGCAATTCTTTGACTTGAATGCCAGAAGGGCGATTGATAATAATCCCTTGTGCTCCATCTTCATCATGGCGGGCAATATAAATTACGGTATTCGCAAAGAAATCATCCGCAAGATCAGGAGGGGCGATTAGGCAACGATGAGAAAGATATTGTTTGGTCACCGATATGCAGCTCCTTGTCGAACTCAGGTTAAATATTTTAATTTTGAGAAAATCTATAACTATATAAATAGCACAATTAATATCAATAGGTTGTGAATATTTCAAAAGCCTACAAAAACAGTGAGGTTTTGCAATGGGTTTGATGAAAAATTAATCAAAAAAACATACTTTAAGTTAAATGTTTCTCGATTGAGGAGCATTTATATGGTCGCTTCACATCATGATTGAAGTAGCAATAGACACTATAAATGCATTTGTTACGAATGCTGGAATTTTAATTGTCGGAGTTGTTTGGCGTGTTGTAATGTGGTTTCACCAATTTCAATACCACCGGTCATGCGTGCCAACTCTAAAATTCGTTGCTCTTCTTCAAGTTCCACAATGGTACTGCTTGCAGGGTCAGTTTGGAGCTTTTTCACCAATAGATGTTGGTCTGATTGTGCTGCGACTTGAGCCTGATGGGTAATACAAAGAATCTGTACATGTTGACCTAAACCAGCCAATAGACGCCCAACAATTTCAGCAGTACCACCGCTTATACCGACATCAATTTCATCAAAAACCAAAACCTCAGCTTCGGTTTTTTCAGCATTCATCACTTGCATGACAAGTGCGATACGTGATAATTCACCTCCTGAAGCAACACGTGCGAGCGGTTGAGGAGGAATGCCTTTATTGGCTGTAAACAGCAGTTGGATAAAGCTTAATCCTTCCGCAGTAACAGGTTCTAAAGGTTCAAATTTAAACTCGAAATGCGCCTCAGGTAGTGCCAGCTGTTTAACTTGTTCAGTCAGTTGTTTGGCTAAAGGTTCAGCAGCTTGGCGACGGATTTGATCTAGATACTGCGCTTTTTCTATAAAAGCTTGATGGGCGTGTTCAACTTGCTCTGCCAATGTCTCAGGGTCTTCAAGTTGATGTAATTGTTCTAATTCATTTTGCCAAGTTTCATATTGCTGTTTAAGCTCATCAGGCTGAATACGATATTTGCGTGCCAGACGATGGAAGACTTCAAGTTGCTTATTGAGTTCATCCATACGCTCAGGGTCAAAGCTTTGACGATCTATAAACTGACGTAAATTGGCTGTTGCATCATCGATTTCACTTTGTGCATTAATCAAAGAGTTGTAGATTTCTGACAATTGCTCACTACGACCCGCATGCGATTCAAGACGACGAATAATCGATGAAATTTCTTGGGTGATATTCTGTTCTGACTCATCCAACACATTTAAGCTGTATCCACAATCTTGCATGATGTGTTCGTGGTGACTTAAACGGTCAAATTCTTGTTCTATTTCTTTGTAGTCAACCCGAATCACATCTTCAAGCTCTTCGAGTTGCAGTTTTAAAGTATCGATACGTTGCAGGCGATTGGCTTGTGCATCTATAGCTGCTTGATGAATGCGAATGTTTTTTTGCCATGTGCTATAGGCATCACGAACATCTTGAGCGGCTTGGTAAAAATTACTATAACGATCTAACCAGTGTTTGGGATAAGGTGGTTCCAAAAGTTGTTGTTGGCTATGCTGGCTATATAATTGTACCAACAAACGTCCTAGTTCTTTCAGTTCAGCAAGGCTACTTGGACGCCCGTTAATCCATGCTTTACTGCGACCTGTGGCAAAAATCACACGTCTTAAATGAATTTCACCAGATTCATCATCTAATTCATGGGTGGTTAACCATGCTGCTTCAGGACTTTCAGGTTGATAACTAAAAACTGCAGTAATATCTGCTTTTTCTGAACCATAACGCACATAATTGGTGTCCGTACGCTCTCCTAGGCAGGCTGATAGTGCATCTAACAATAATGACTTACCTGCACCTGTTTCGCCTGTGAGGACATTGAAGCCTTTTTCAATATCAATGGCAAGATTATCCGCTAAAGCAAAATTGATCAGATTTAAGTGTGTCAGCATAAACGCATCCAAGCTGCGAACGGTGAAGTTCTAAGATAGTGAAGTTTTGTTTTAGTCACAAGTCAGAAAATATTCTAATAGGCATATTTTTAAGTATTTTAAATAGATTTAAGCTGAAAATAAAATGTCTTGAGTTTAAACAATCGATAGACTGTGTATAAAGTGAGTATTGAGGGAATATTTCTAAATAAACCTAAGCTTTATCCATCTATCCAATCATGACATTCATAATGCCTTAGAAGTGAGGGAGCCTCGAACAGTTAAAGATAAAGTAGTAAATATCACAATTCTTCAATCACTTTATATCGAACGCAAATTGAGACTAAAAATAGGCATATCCTTTGCTTGTATTAGAGTTGCGTTTTCAGGCTTAGCTTCAGTGAAGAGATGAACTGATGACGATTACCCATGTCAATTTGTAAAGGCGCGAAGCCACCACAATAAAATCTTCGATTGATTAGTTTGTAGCACGACATTAAACTACATCGAACATAATTTTTATAAATGCGCATTATCTGGAGAATACGCATGTCAGCTCAGTACGATCACGTATCCGTAGTTAAAAAATCCAATGTATATTTTGGTGGTCTATGTATTAGTCACACTGTGCAATTTGAAGACGGAACAAAAAAGACTTTAGGCGTTATTCTTCCTACTGAGGAAGCTTTAACATTTGAAACACATGTCCCAGAGCGTATGGAAATTATTTCTGGTGAATGTCGTGTCAAGATTGCCGACAGCGAAGAAAGTGAGCTGTTCCGTGCCGGACAATCTTTTTATGTCCCTGGAAATAGCCGTTTTAAAATTGAAACAGATGATGTACTCGATTACGTTTGTCATTTGGAAGGCTAAACACTGTAACAATGCGAGTGTTTTGAAATTAAGCAAAGAATTTCTCAGCTAAATCGGTTAAACTGAATCATCAAATAAAATCCTGTAAAGTTGGCTTTGCAGGATTTTTCATTTCTATCATCCTGTTGTTAATGAGGTTGTTCATGGCGAAGTCCGAATATTATTATGGCGTTCATTCAGTGGAGTCATTATTAGAGTTGGAACCTGAACGTGTTTTAACCTTATTTACGTTAAAAGGGCGTGATGATCAGCGTTTGCAACGTATCTTACAGCTTGCTGAACCGTTTGGGATCAGTGTGCAAAAAGCCAGTCGTGATAGTTTGGAAAAACTTGCAGGACAACCTTTTCATCAAGGGGTGGTCGCGGCAGTACGCCCACATCCTGTGTTGAACGAAAAAGATCTTGAGCAACTTTTAGAAAGCACTGATTCACCATTGTTGTTGGCACTTGATCACATCACAGATCCTCATAATCTTGGTGCATGTATTCGTACAGCAGCAGCGATGGGGGTTGAAGCCGTGATTGTACCACGTGATCGTTCAGCGACATTGACGCCGACTGCGCGTAAAGTCGCTGCGGGTGGTGCTGAAAAAGTGAAATTTATTCAAGTGACCAATTTAGCGCGAACACTCGGTCATATTAAAGAGCATTATCATGTTCGTGTGGTGGGCACCATGTTAGACGAAAATGCCTTACCTATTCACAAGTTCGATTTTACAGGAACGCCTGTATGTGTGGTGATGGGTGCCGAAGATACGGGTTTGCGTCCAATTACCCAATCACAATGTGATCAAACTGTATTTATTCCTATGTCTGGGAATTTGCAAAGTTTGAATGTCAGTGTGGCGACAGGTATGGCATTGTACGAAGCATGTCGCCAACGTCAAGCAAGTTAATACGATCATTGCGATGATTGATCGTATTTGAGAAAACATCATGATGACTGTTCGTACCCAAGGCTACATTTATGTGGCAATCACCATGTGTATTTGGGGCGGATTTACCATTACCTCAAGGCTGAATGCGCTTTGGCATATCAGCCCTTGGGATATTACCGCATTACGTTTTTCTTTGGCATTTTGTATTTTGATGCCTATTTTAATTTATAAAAAAGACACCGCTTTTCTATTTAAAAAACAACCTTTTATTTTGGCTATGGTCGGTGGTGTTGTTTATTGCTTAACTTCTTATAGTGCATTCCATTTTGTACCAGCAGCCCATGCCGCAATTTTTCTAAATGGTTGTATTCCATTATGTACTGCCTTAGCAGGTTATTTGCTCTATCGCCAACCTTTTGACAAACATACATGGATCAGTTTGATTATTATGTTATTGGCGATCTCCATGATGAGTTTCTTGATGTATCAACAAACGGGTGTGGCATTTGGTTTTGGTGATTTGTTATTTTTTCTCAGTGCAATCTGGTGGGGAATTTTTACAGTATTACTGCGTCAGTGGAAGCTTTCTGCATGGCATTCTATGGCAGGTGTAGCGATCTGGTCCGCTATCGTTTATGTACCAATTTATCTATTATTTTTACCAAAGCATTTGGACCAAGCGTCAACACCGCATTTATTGATGCAGACACTTTTTCATGGTGTGTTTGTCGTGATCGTGGCAACCTTAGCCTATGTAGAAGCGATTAAGCGTCTTGGTGCATTTAAGACAGGCAGTATCGTAACACTTGCACCTTTTATCGCGGCAATAATCGCGGTGCCTTTGTTAAATGAGCCATTAAGTTTGGCAATGATCTGCGGTTTAATTGGCATGGGAGTTGGGGCATTACAGCCTTGGCGTTGGTTTAGCCATAAAGACAGTTTGCAACAACGTTTAGATATTAGTAAACATAATCAATGAGTGTTTTTAATTACATGTTATTGATTTGGTAGGTGATAGTGCAGAATTAAGCTGTTGCAAGCTCTAGATAGTATTGATGTAAGGGTGTTAATTTTGCATATAGATGATCAATATGACCATCGTTTAAAATAATATCATCTGCATGGTTTTGCTTTTCAAGTCGTGGCATTTGCGCTGCAATGATTTTTTCAATTTGTTCAATTGACTGTCCATCACGTTGCGATGCACGTAAGATTTGTAAGTCTTCACTGGCATCTATCAATAAAGTACGTTGAGTCAGTTCGTGCTGATTGGTTTCAAACAACAGTGGAGAAACCAAAATCGCATAGGGGCTGCTAGCTGCTTGTAATTGTTGAATGATTGAAGCTCGAATCGCAGGGTGGGTAATCGACTCGAGCTGTTGGCGTGCCTTAGCATCTTTAAAAATATGTTCTCTTAATGCGCGACGATCCAATTCACCATTTGCCGTTAAAGTCCAATCGCCAAATACCTCTTGGATTTTTTTAAGCGCAGGTTGACCTTTTTCAACAATTTCTCGTGCCACTATATCTGCATCTACAACAACAATTCCTTGGGACTCAAACCATTGACTTGCTGCGGATTTACCACTTCCAATGCCACCTGTTAAGCCCAAGATAAAAGTCATGTTGTCATCCTCATTGATGTTTAAATTATTGACCTAAGTAAATCTTCATGATTTGTTCGCCCCATAAGAATGCAATCCAGCCTGCAATGGCGATATAAGGTCCAAAAGCAAAAGGAATATTTTCCTTACGAATTTTTAACAGGATGATGCCAATGATTGCCCCGACAACCGAAGAAAGTAGGATAATTAAAGGCAACATCAACGGTCCCATCCAAGCACCCAGTGCAGCAAGAAGCTTAAAGTCACCATAACCCATGCCTTCCTTACCTGTCACGATTTTAAACAGGTAATAGACAATCCATAGGCAAAGAAAACCAATAATATAACCCCAAATTGCAGCGTTTGCCGTGGTATATATTTCAAATGAGTTAATTCCTAAACCCACAGCCGCGAGTGTTAAGGTAAAACGATCAGGTAGTAATTGTGTATCAAAATCAATAAAGGTCAGAGTAATCAGCACCCAAGTCAGCAATACACCAAACACCATTTGCAGTGTTGGTCCATATACTGCAACAACGGTTAAGGAGCAGATTGCTGTCAGTAGTTCAACCAAAGGATAGCGGATACTGATGGGGTTTTGACATGAAGCACATTTACCACGTAACGCCAACCAACTGATCACGGGGATATTTTGATACCAGCGAATCGGTGTTTTACATTGTGGGCAGGTGGATGCTGGTTGACTCAGACTCAGTTTTTCTTCGTCAATGACGATCTGTTGAGAACCAGCAAGCAATTGACATTCTGCTTGCCACTCTTGGCGCCATTCCTTTTCCATCATCTTTGGTGTGCGATAAATCACCACATTAAGAAAACTACCGACACATAGACTGACTAGACCGACAACAATATAAAGTGCAGTCGATGATTGATTCAGAAGGTTTAAAAAATCGTTGAATATGTTCATCATTATCCGCCAACAACTGAACCCATTTGGAAAATTGGAAGATACATTGCAATCACCAAACCACCAACGATTACACCTAAGATTGCCATAATTAAGGGCTCCATCATTGAGGTGAGACCATCTACCGCATTATCCACTTCGCTTTCAAAATGTGAAGCCACTTTATCCAACATCCCATCCAATGCACCAGATTCTTCTCCAATCGCCACCATTTGCACTGCCATAGCAGGAAATTTATTACTGACACGCATGGCAAAATTCAGTTGTTGACCTGTGGCAACATCTTCACGAATTTTCATCACAGCTTGTTCGTAAACCACATTGTTGGTTGCACCCGCAGTAGATTCTAGTGCTTCAATGAGGGGAACCCCTGCCGCAAAGGTGGTGGCTAAGGTACGGCTATAACGCGCAATAATCGCTTTATAGACCAGATCTCCAAAAATAGGCAGTTTGAGTGCGGTTCTATCTAAAAAATCGCGAAATTTTTGACTTCGCTTTTTGGCTTCTAAAAAAGCAGTGATAATGATGCCAATCATAATTAAAAAGATAAACCAATACTTCTGCATCCAGTTGGACATATTCACCACCAGTTGAGTAAAAGCTGGTAAATCTGCACCAAAAGAGCTGAACAGCTCTTGAAACACCGGGACAACTTTAACCATGAGAATAATGGTGACAATAATTGCAACCACAATCACTGAGATTGGATATTTCATGGCTTTTTTAATTTTTTGCTTTAATAATTCGCTTTTTTCTTTATAGATCGCAACACGATCTAGCATAGTCTCTAAAGCACCTGATTGCTCACCCGACTCGACTAGGGAGCAAAACAAGTTATCAAAGTAGCGGGGATATTTTCTCAGTGCGCCAGCAAAGGTATTTCCGCCTTCAACTTCACTTTTAATGCCTAATACCACTTCTCGCATAGAAGGATTTTCTAAACCTTCAGCAACAATTTCAAAACTCTGCACCAAGGGCACACCTGCTTTCATCATGGTGGCAAGTTGACGGGTAAAAATGGTAATATCTAAAGTTGATATTCCTTTCTTCATTAAGCCTTCGAAAATATTCTTTTTCTTTTCTCGAATGGTTTTAATGGTAATGCCTTGCTTTCTCAACATGACTTTGGCAAGTGCCATATTCCGTGCAGGCAATTCTCCTTTGACCTTGATTCCTTTACGATCAACCCCGTCATAAGCAAAGGTAGGCATCATTTGCGCTTTTTTAGCTGCCATAACAATTTCCTTAAATATTGATTATATTTATTCGCTGGTTACGCGGTTAATTTCTTGTAAAGACGTTAAACCATTCATAACCTTTTTTAAACCCGAACGTCGCAAATTATCAAACCCCAATTTTTCAGATGCTGCTGCAATTTGTAGTGCGTTGCCATCTTCCATGATAATTTTTGAAATTTCAGGTGTTACTTTCATCACCTCATAAATACCGACTCGTCCTTTATAACCTTCTCTACATTCAGAACAGCCCACAGGCTGAAAAATCTGTAAATCAGGATGGTTTAAGTCTTGTTCAGTAAAGCCCAGTTCTAACAAACTTTGTTTCGGAATTTCAATAGGTGCTTTACAGTGGTTGCATAAGCGCCGAGCAAGACGTTGTGCAATCACAAGATTGACCGATGTTGCAATATTGAAGGATGGCACACCCATATTGCGCAAACGGGTTAAGGTTTCAGGTGCGCTGTTGGTATGCAGTGTGGACATCACCATATGACCTGTTTGGGCTGCTTTGATTGCAATTTCAGCCGTTTCAAGGTCTCGAATTTCCCCGACCATGATAATATCTGGATCTTGACGAAGAAATGATTTTAGCGCGACCGAAAAGGTCAATCCTGCTTTTAGATTGACGTTTACTTGGTTAATCCCCTCCAAGTTAATCTCGACAGGGTCTTCTGCGGTTGAAATATTGGAACTTTCGGTATTGAGGATATTTAAGCCTGTATACAACGATACGGTTTTACCAGAACCTGTTGGACCAGTAATCAATAACATGCCTTGCGGTTTTTCTAAGGCTTCCATAAATAAAGCTTTTTGGTCTTCTTCATAGCCCAAAGCATCAATCCCTAACATGGCACTGGAAGGATCAAGAATACGTAAAACTAATTTTTCACCAAACAATGTTGGCAGGGAGTTGACACGGAAATCAATAGCTTTGGTTTTAGACAGTTTTAGTTTGATCCGCCCATCTTGAGGAATACGTTTCTCTGAAATATCCATTTGAGACATGACTTTCAAACGGGATGCTAAACGATTCGCCAATTGCAGAGGGGGATTGGTGATAGTTCTGAGTACACCATCTACACGATAACGAACACGATAACTTTTTTCATAAGGTTCAAAATGTAAGTCCGAGGCGCCCATTCGAATGGCATCAATCAATAGTTTATTGACATATTTAACAATCGGCGCTTCTTCTTCAGCAGTTTCTTCATCAAGCTCGGCGGGTTCATTTTCATCTGTTGCAATAATATCAACATCAAAATCTTCATCGCCAAAATTAAAGCTTTCTTCTACAGTAAAATGTTTGGCTAAAGCTTTGTCTAATTTATGTTGTTCAACGATAATTGGCTCAATGTTTAGACCACAACTAAAACGAATCGCATCAAGTGCCTCGATATTGGTGGGATCGCTGGTGGCAACATATAAGATATTGCCGCGTTGCACCAATGGAATCACCCCATGTTTGCTGATTAAACCGGCGTCCACAATGTCCTTGGGCAACATTTCAGGATTAAAACTGTCTAGATCAAAAATAGGCTCACCGAACTCGGAGGAGATCATTTCAGCGATCAGCAATGGTGAGATCGCTAATTTCTCAATCAGGTAAGGCACCAAATGGGTTTTACTTTTTTGAGCACTTGTTAAGGCATCTTTCATTTGCTGAGCAGATAAAAAGCCTTCATCGACTAAGCGACGGATATAACCCGAAAACTTAGGTGAACCATTTTGCATAGACATCCCCAAAACACTTTAAATTTAATTTTATAATTGGAATAATAAAATTATACGATGATCCTTAAAAATATCTAGAATTAAACGTATTCTTCTAAAAACATATTTTAACCATAATTTGCGCCAATTTGACTTTTGTTGACGATCTTTGAAACGTTTTATATTTCTAGCGCATATATTCACTGACAGACTTTAGAACAGAAGTGCGAATTGATAAAGAAAAAATACTTTAAAAATCTAAATTCCGTGTAGAATGTGCACATTTTCGATAAAAGGTTAGATGTATGTCGAGTTCGACTATTATTCCTTGGGTTGTCGGCAATTGGAAAATGAACCCAATGCAAGCGAATTCGCAACAGCTCATACAAGACTTAAAACAGTATTTACAACAAAACCCAATTACACAACAACAATGTCATTTGGGGGTTGCGCCGATTTCTATTGCTTTATTGTCGGTACAAAAACAACTTCAAGATGCTCATTCACCCGTTAAAGTTGTTGCTCAAGACTTGTCTCAGATGTCAGGTACTGGCGCATATACTGGTGAAGTGAGTGCGGAATTGCTTAAAGATAGTCAGATTGATTATGTATTGATTGGGCATTCTGAGCGCCGTGAAATTTTTGGTGATGATGTTGTGAAAGTAAAAGCGAAACTGACCAATGCGCTGAATGCTGGGCTAACTGTCATTTATTGCGTTGGGGAAAGCCTCGAACAACGTGAGACGGGTCAAGCTGAACAGGTGGTTTTACAACAAATTTGTGATCTTGCTGCGGTTGTAAAAGCAGGGCAGTGGCACAATATTGTTATTGCTTATGAGCCAATTTGGGCGATTGGAACAGGCAAGACCGCATCGCCACAAGATGCTCAAGCGATGCATGCAAAAATTCGTGAAGGTTTAACTCAAATTGCAGTTGAAGCACAACAAACGGCTATTTTATATGGCGGTAGTGTGAAAGCTGAAAATGCAGTAGAGTTGGCTGCGTGTCCAGATATCAACGGTGCACTGGTTGGTGGTGCATCACTTAATGCAGAGTCTTTTTATAAAATTGCTCAAGCATTTGCTAATACAAAAGAATAGGAGTTCAGCATGCATACATTTGTGCTGGTTGTACATATCATCTTGGCTGTTTTAATGATCGGGCTTATTCTCGTTCAGCACGGTAAAGGTGCAGATGCAGGCGCTTCATTTGGTGGTGGTGGCGCAGCTACGGTATTTGGTGCTTCAGGTTCAGCAAGCTTTTTAACCCGGTTAACTGCAATTTTGACGGCTTTATTTTTTATTACCAGCTTAAGCCTAGCAGTCTTTGCGAAAAAACAAACGACAGATGCTTATGGCTTGAAAACAGTACAAACGACAACCCAAACAACTGCACCTGTACCAACAAATACGGGTGAAACTTCGCCAACTGCACCAAAAACTGGCGAATAATGTCAATTAGTCCTTTCTTTTTCTAAGGGATGCGACTAGAATGCGTCACAGCTGCGGTGGTGGTGGAATTGGTAGACACGCTACCTTGAGGTGGTAGTGCTTTCGGGCGTGGGGGTTCAAGTCCCCCCTTCCGCACCAACAATAAACCAGTATTGTTGGTGCTAGCGGCTAAAAAAACATTGTTGCGGGATGGAGCAGTCTGGTAGCTCGTCGGGCTCATAACCCGAAGGTCGTTGGTTCAAATCCAGCTCCCGCTACCAATTTAATTAAGATGCAACTTAATTAAAGGTAATGTAGATCAAAAGTCTATTTTATTTGTGAATTTGCAGTATTGTTGCGGGATGGAGCAGTCTGGTAGCTCGTCGGGCTCATAACCCGAAGGTCGTTGGTTCAAATCCAGCTCCCGCTACCATTTTGATTAAGGTGCAACTTGATCAAGCAAGAAAATAGAATGATCAATGTTTTAATATTGATTGAAAAATTCAAAGTTCTTGTATATAATTTTGCAACGCTGATGCGGGATGGAGCAGTCTGGTAGCTCGTCGGGCTCATAACCCGAAGGTCGTTGGTTCAAATCCAGCTCCCGCTACCAAGTTTCTAAAAAGGGCTCACAGATAGGTGGGTCTTTTTGCATAGTGAATTACGATTTACTGTGCGATAATAGGGGCGATTACGCCCTTTTTTATTGGCTATCGTGTGGTGTGGACATCAATTGGTCAAAAAGACATGCTTCACTATAGTAAGTTGAATAAGTCCAGTGAGCGATTGAATCGCACAAATATGACGAGAGTAAATGAAGCTATCAAATAAAACTCAAGCACTTCAAGATTTAATAACTCCTGCAGTGCAAGCTTGTGATGTAGAACTTTGGGGGATTGAATTCATTCCTCAAGGTAAGCGTTCTTTATTGCGTATTTATATTGATAAAGACGTTGCTGAAAATGCTGAGCCAACCATAAATGAAGATGGTGAGGTTGAGTTGGGTCGTGGTATTGGTGTACAGGACTGTGTGCGTGTGACTCAACAGGTGGGTGCAATCTTAGATGTGCATGATCCAATTTCAGGTGAATATGCTTTGGAAGTGTCTTCTCCAGGTTGGGATCGTCCATTCTTTCAGTTGGCGCAGTTAGAAAAATATATCGGACAACAAGTTGCATTGCGTTTGATTGCAGCCGTTGAAAATCGTCGTAAATTCCAAGCCAAGTTGGTTGCTGTAGATTTAGAAAATGAAATGATTCAAGTCGAAGTTGAAAAACAGCAGGTACTTGAGATAGACAGTAACAACATAGACAAAGCGAATTTGATCTTTCAGGATTAATCCAGAAATAGAAATCTGAATAAATAGGTGACTTATGGCACGTGAAATTCTCACCGTCGTTGAAACGGTTAGTAATGAGAAAGGTGTGAGTCGTGAAGCAATTTTTGAAGCACTTGAACAGGCTTTAGTTGCAGCGACTAAAAAGAAATTCTACGAAGGAACGAATTCGGAAGAAGCGCAGTTGCGTGTAGAAATTGACCGCAAAACCGGTGATTATAGTACTTTTCGTCAGTGGGAAGTGGTTGCAGATGAAGATCACGAAATGCCAGCATGTCAGGATGCGATTTCTGATGTAGATCCTGCAAAATGGTCGATCGGCGATATTCGTGAACTTGAAGTGCCATCAATTGATTTCGGTCGTATTGCTGCGCAAATTGCTAAACAAGTGATTGTACAAAAAATTCGTGAAGCAGAGCGTGCATTGGTTGCTGATGCTTATGAGTCTAAAGTGGGCGAGTTAATCTACGGTGAAGTGAAAAAACAAACCAAAGATGGTTTTATCATTGACTTAGGTGATAACGCAGAAGCATATTTGGCACGTGAAGAAATGATTCCAAAAGAAATTCTTCGTCCAAAACAACGTATGAATGCGATTCTTTATAATGTGAATCGTGAAGGTCGTGGCGCACAGTTACTATTGTCTCGTGCTAAACCTGAAATGCTGATTGCTTTAATGAAAAAAGAAATTCCAGAAATTTCTGAGGAAATCATTGAAATTAAAGCAGCAGCACGTCAACCGGGTGTACGCGCAAAAATCGCGGTCAAAACCAATGACCATCGTATTGACCCTGTAGGTGCATGTATTGGTATGCGTGGTACACGTATCCAAGCGGTACAATCAGAGTTAAATGGTGAACGTATTGATGTTGTGGTGTGGTCTGATGATCCAGCTCAATATATCGCAAGTGCTTTAGAGCCAGCAGATGTATCGGGTATCGTGATTGATGAAGATGCCCACACAGCGGATATTATTTTTGCAACCAGTGATCAACTTGCTCGTGCAATTGGCTCACAAGGACAAAACGTTCGTTTAGCATCAGAGCTGACAGGTTATAAGTTAGATATGATGCTTGAAGATGAGTATCGTGCTCGTCAACAAAATGAAGCTCAACAGTATTTAGATATGTTTGTTACACGTCTAGATATTGAAGAAGATCTCGCAATGGCTTTGGTAGAAATGGGCTTTACCTCACTTGAGGAAATTGCTTATGTACCTGCGGAAACTTTCGATGAAATCGAATTGGATGCAGATACAGTTGAATTACTACAAAGTCGCGCAAAAGAAGCCGCTTTGGCTGATGCATTAAAACAGCAAGAAGATATTCAGGACCCAAGTCCAGAACTTGTTGCGATGGAAGGTATGACTTCTGAAATTGCACAGGCTTTAGCAGCACGCGGTGTAATCACAGTCGATGACTTGGCAGATCAAGCAACGGATGATATTTCTGATATCGAAGGCTTGGGCGCTGAGAAAGCAGGTCAATTGATTATGAAAGCACGTGAATCATGGTTTAACTAGGAGGTAATACATGACGGATAAGTCAATTCAAGAGTTAGCAGTCAGTGTAGGACTCCCAGTTACAAAGCTCCTAGATCAGGTGCGTGAAGCTGGATTACCTCAAAAGCAGGCTGAAGATAAAATTTCTACTGAACAGCAAAGTGTGCTCGTGAACCATTTGAAAAAAGCACATGGTCAAGACGCGGGACAAGCAGGACAAATCACGTTGAAACGTAAAACGACAAGTACCGCGAAAGTGGCGAGTACTTCAGGTAAAGCTAAAACCATCAACGTAGAAGTTCGTAAAAAACATACGTTTACTAAGCCAGATCCTGAACAAATTAAAGCAGAAGCATTGGCAAAAGCTCAAGCCACTGCGCAAGCGAATTCAGCACCAAAAGTACAGGAAGCTCCTGTGGTAAATGAAGCTGAAAAAACAGAAAGCTCTGCAAAAGCCAATTTAGAGAAAATGCGTGCTGCGGCAAAACAGCAAACTGCAGCAAAAGAAACACCAAAAGCAGCAGTGGTTGTTAAACGTAAATCGACCAACAAGCCGATTACCAAAGCAACGGTAAAAACAATTGAAACACCTGAACAAAAGCGAGCGCGTGAAGCTCAGGCAGCCCAATTAAAAGCTGCTGAGGAAGCGGCTCGTCGTAAGTCAGCAGAAGAAGCACAACAACGTACACTTGAGCAAATGCGTCAAATGGCGTCTAAGTATTCTTCTGATGAAACAACAACCACAATTCGTGTAGTTGATGATTCACCTTTGGCGGCAGGTTTGGTTGGTCAGGCATATGAAGACTCATTTGCAAAAGAAGACCGCGAAATCAAACGTGGCGGTAATACTAAGGACACACGCGGTCAGAAAAAAGGTGGACGTCGT
The DNA here is from genome assembly GCF_000335555.1 of Acinetobacter sp. WC-743. Lineage (NCBI taxonomy): Bacteria > Pseudomonadati > Pseudomonadota > Gammaproteobacteria > Moraxellales > Moraxellaceae > Acinetobacter > Acinetobacter sp. WC-743. Next base: position 90,774 of record NZ_AMFQ01000022.1, read on the forward strand.
GGTCAGGAAGAGCAATCTTTCAGCCATAATCCACATAAACGTGGTTTGAAATCAAGCCAAGCAAACAAACATGGTTTTGAAAAACCAGTTAAAAAACAAATCTATGATGTTGAGATTGGTTCAACAATCGTGGTTGCTGATTTAGCTGCAAAAATGGCGGTTAAAGTCCGTGAAGTGATCAAGTCGCTCATGAAAATGGGTGAGTTGGTTACACAAAACCAAGCCATTGATCAAGAAATTGCAGCATTGATCGTTGAAGAAATGGGGCACAATCCAGTGCTTGTTTCTGATACACAGGCAGAAGATAACCTTCTTGAAGCGGCTGAAGAAGCACGTGGTGTACAAACCACACGTCCTCCAGTGGTGACGATCATGGGGCACGTTGACCATGGTAAAACATCGCTGCTTGACCGTATCCGTCGTGCTAAAGTGGCGCAAGGCGAAGCGGGGGGGATTACCCAGCATATCGGTGCTTACCACGTAACGACCGATAAAGGCATTATCACTTTCTTGGATACTCCGGGACACGCAGCATTTACAGCAATGCGTTCACGTGGTGCAAAAGCTACCGATATCGTGGTATTGGTTGTTGCAGCAGATGATGGTGTAATGCCACAAACCGCAGAAGCAATTGACCATGCTCGTGCTGCAGGTACGCCAATTATTGTTGCAATCAACAAAATGGATAAAGAATCTGCAGATCCAGATCGCGTATTGAATGAATTGACCACTAAGGAAATCGTACCTGAACAATGGGGTGGTGATGTTCCAGTGGCAATGGTTTCTGCACATTCAGGTCAAGGTATTGATGAGCTTTTAGACTTGATCTCAATCCAGGCAGAAATGCTAGAATTGAAAGCATCTGAAGAGGGTGCTGCACAAGGTGTTGTGATTGAAGCTCGTGTTGATAAAGGTCGTGGTGCTGTAACCTCTATTCTTGTACAAAATGGTACTTTGAATGTTGGTGACTTGGTGCTTGCAGGTGCATCATATGGTCGCGTACGTGCGATGACAGATGAAAACGGTAATCGTATTAAGTCAGCAGGTCCTTCTATTCCTGTAGAGATTTTGGGTCTTCCAGAAGCACCAATGGCTGGTGATGAAGTTCTTGTTGTTGATGATGAGAAGAAAGCGCGTGAAGTTGCAGATGCTCGTTTAGACCGTGAACGTCAAAAACGTCTTGAGCGTCAAAGTGCGATGCGTCTTGAAAACATTATGGCATCTATGGGCAAAAAAGATGTGCCTTATGTCAATGTGGTACTTAAGACAGATGTACGTGGTACTTTAGAAGCATTGATTGTTGCACTTTCTGAGTTGTCGACTGACGAAGTTAAAGTTCGTGTGATTAGCTCGGGTGTAGGTGCAATCACTGAGTCTGATGTTGGTCTTGCGGAGTCTTCTGAAGCTGTTCTACTTGGCTTTAACGTTCGTGCAGACAGCACAGCACGTCAAAAGGCAGATGAAGATGGTTTGGATATCCGTTATTACAGCGTGATCTATCAATTAATTGATGATGTTAAAGCTGCAATGAGCGGTAAACTTGCACCTGAACATCGTGAAACAATTCTGGGTGTTGCCCAAGTACGTGAAGTATTCCATTCAAGTAAGTTTGGTGCGGCTGCAGGCTGTATGGTACTTGAAGGTGTTTTACATCGTAATAAACCAATTCGTGTACTTCGTGATGATGTGGTGGTGTTCCAAGGTGAGCTTGAATCATTACGTCGTTATAAAGATGTTGTTGAAGAAGTTCGTGCTGGTATGGAATGTGGTCTTGCAGTTAAAGGCTATAATGACATCAAGGCGCTCGACAAAATCGAAGTATATGATGTTCAGTTGATTAAACGGAGTCTTTAATGGCGGGTAGTCAACGTCTTAAGCGCATGGCGGATACAGTACAACGTGAGTTGTCAGAACTGATTCGTCAAGAGCTTAAAGATCCACGCTTAGGTGGTCTTGTGACCATCTCTGCGGTGAAAGTCAGTGCTGACTTAGGTTATGCAGAAGTTTACGTGACTGTTATGGGGCGTGAACTTGGTGATGAGCAAAGTGAAGCAGCAAATAAAGAAACCTTGGATGTATTAAATAAAGCCTCTGGCTTCTTGCGTCACGAGTTAGGTCGTCGGATCAAAACACGTATAACGCCTCGTTTGCGTTTTCACTACGATAAAACCAATGCTTATGGTAACTATATGTTTGGTTTAATTGCAGAAGCAGTAAAAGATTTACCTGAGCAAAAAGACGAAGAATAAGTATTTGTAGAAAGCCACCTCAGGGTGGCTTTCTTATATCTGAGGAAATATGGTTATCAAGCCCCATCTTTAAACTATATTCTAAAATAATGAGTAGTTTCGCCTTAACGCACTTTTCTTAAAAAATGTATGTCATTCCCAAAAAGCTTAATTGCGAATAGATAGCAGAAAGTAAACAAAACTTTGCCTGAAACTGTATAGAATGCAGATATATCAACAAATACAAATAAATATCTCTGAGGAATGAGCAATGAATGCAATGAAAAATGGTTTGGTGGCACTGACTTTAGCGAGTACCTTGGCTTTTTCAGGTTGTGGTTATAATACTTTGCAAGCCAAAGATGAGTCCGTCAATGCGGCTTGGTCTGAAGTGGAAAACCAATATCAACGTCGTGCAGATTTAGTGCCTAACCTTGTGAATGTCGTCAAAGGTTATGCAACCCATGAAGAAAAAGTTTTAACTGAAGTGACTGAGGCGCGTGCCAATGTTGCAGGTTTAAAAGTAGATAAAGAAGTATTGAACGATCCAGAATTGTTTAAAAAGTATCAAGAAGCACAGTCACAAATGACGGGTGCATTATCTCGACTTTTAGCCGTCACTGAAAACTATCCTGACTTAAAAGCCAATGAGCAATTTCGTGATTTACAAGTGCAATTAGAGGGGACTGAAAACCGAATTAGTACAGCAAGAACACGTTATGTTCAGACGGTACAAGACTACAATACTTATGTACGTCAGTTCCCACAAGCAATGACTGCAAAAGTGATTGGCATGAAAGCCAAACCAAACTTTAGTGCTGAAGCAGGCGCATCGAAAGCACCAACAGTGAATTTTAATTAATTATCGGCTTTCTATCTTATTTTTATCACGGTTTGAAATAAGATGAGGCGATAACAATGATCTAAACAAAGGTGTGTTATGCTTGAACGGCAAGGAAAATCAGCAATTCAAATAATCAGTACATTATTCTATGTGCTTTTGGCGCTGATCCTTTCTGTTCAATCTCAGGTTTGGGCTGAAACAGCAACTGTGACAGATGAACAACAAGCACAAGAAGCCATTGTTCTAGGAAAAGTTGCTCCAAATACCAACTTGCCAAATGTGCTTGGTTCATCACCAGTAGATGGTCAAAAGCAAAATCAACCGACAGCCACATCTCAACAAACGTCACAGAGTTCTGCATCAAATCAAGTAAAAGTCGCCAATGATATTGCAGAGGGTGAGACAGAAAGAAATATCCCTACATTGAATCAACCCGTGGTTGATCAAGCCAATGTTTTGTCTGTGGCTGAAAAGCAAAATTTAGAGCAACAAATCCGTAACATTTATCGTCAAGGCAAAGCACAGATTGGGATTATTATTGTTCCAACCACAGGGCAAGAAGGTATTTTTGATTTTGCAATGCGTGTTGCAGAGCAATGGAAACTTGGTTCAGCAAAACAAGATAATGGTCTATTGATCGCTGTTGCTGTGAATGACCATAAAATTCATATCGCCACAGGTTATGGTTTAGAAGGTGTATTGCCTGATATTATGGTCAGTCGGATTATACGCAATCAAATTTCTCCAGCATTTAAACAAGGGCAATATGCACAAGGTTTACAAGCTGCTGTGGGAGAAATTGAACGTATTCTAAATTTAGATCCTGAAATTGCGCAACAAGCTGCCGATGAGCTCAAAGAGCGACAAAACCAAGCAATACAAGCGCAAGAAGCAAAGGATCGCACCTTAACTACGGCAATGATTATTTTGGTGGTGGGTATATTTGCTTCATTTATCGTTGGTAATCGCTTAAGTGCAGCAGTAGCTGGGGTGACAGCAACAGCAGCTGGGCTGATATATGGTTCTGGCATTGTGATGAGCCTGATTTTAGGCTTTGGTGTGTTTTTCTTATTGATCACTTCTCTAGCTCAACTGATCTTACAAATGTTTCTCTCTGGCGGTGGGCGTGGTGGAGGCAGCGGTGGTAGTTTTGGTGGAGGTGGTGGCTATAGCGGCGGCGGCGGTGGTTTTGGTGGGGGAGGCGCATCAGGCTCATGGTAACAAAAACTGATACAACAGAAATTTTGACTGAACCAAAATTACAGGAAAAAGTACAGCCGAGTTTTAAACGCTGGCTCAAGCATTGTCTTTATATGCCTGCATCAAAGCGCTACTTTTCCAAGCAAGATCAGCATGCAATTGCTCAAGCAGTTCAACAAGCCGAAGAAGGTCATGTGGGTGAAATACAGGTGGTGATCGAGGGGCATATCCCCAGCCATCAAGCCTATCATCAAAATACGCGTCTAAGAGCGCAACAACTCTTTGCCGAATTGGGGGTATGGGATACCGAATATAACAGCGGTGTTTTACTTTATTTAAACTTGTGTGAAAAGGCTGTAGAAATTGTCGTAGATCGTGGTATCCATCAGGCGACTACACAGCAAACGTGGCAACAGATTTGTGATGAAATGATTGTGCAATTAAAAAATAAACAATATCGTTTGGCGGTAGAAAGTGGTGTGAATGAAATAGGCAAAGTATTGAATTTGTTTTACAAACAACAAAAACCTGATAATATGAATGAATTGGCAAATCAGCCGATTATTCTGAATTAATGTCAAAGAAAAATGAAATGTTTTTAAACAAGAGTGACAGGAAATGTCACTTTTTTACGTTTAATTACTTAAAAAAATGAGATGTTAAAAAAAACTTGTAAACTGTTACATACTCTCTAAAATCGAAGTGTGTAAGTTGGTTGTTGATTTTTTCCACAAAAACAGCCACATAAATTGCTCGAAAAAAGGCTAATAAATTTTTAAAAACATTGGAGAAATGTTATGAAATCAGTTCAAAAGGGTTTTACCCTAATCGAATTAATGATTGTTGTTGCGATTATCGGTATTCTTGCTGCAATTGCGATTCCTGCGTATAAAAATTATACGATCAAATCTGCAAACCGTGCATGTTTGGCTGAAGCGAAAGGTTTTGCTAATGCAGTAGTAGCTGCTTTCAGTGATGGTGCTTCAGCTCCTTCGATTGCTAATAAAGCATGTCAAAATACACAAATTACTGGTGGTCAAACAATAGCGACTTTCACTGGTGTAACAGCTCAAGCTAAAGGTAATGGAGATGCATCAATCACTTGTGACCAAACAGGTTCTTGTTCAGCATCTTCTACTTCTGGTAATCAATAATTTAAAAACAAAAAAGGCTCATTTATGAGCCTTTTTTTTTGGAGAATGTTTTGTTAAGAAAAATAATTATTATACTTTCATTATTGTTTATTTGTTGTGCATGGTTAAGCCCTTTCCACGCTAATCCATGGTTGATGATAGTGAGTGAGATTTGTGCTTTTCTGAGCTTATTCTGCTTAATTTTTTTCTTTAAAGATAAAAATATTATTATTCCTAGAGTAATTTTACCTGTTTTGTTTTTTTCACTTATACCATTTTTTCAATATTTTTGGGGTATAGAATTATACTTTGAAACAGCTTTATTATGTTTTTCATACTTATTTTGTGTTTTCTTATCAATGATAATTGGATTTAATACTGCAAGTATAGAACTTAAAGAAAGAACATTAATATTGCTTTCAGGCTCTATTTTAATCTCTTCATTAATAAGTGTGATTATTATTTTATTACAGTGGTTTGGTTTAGAAAAAAATATTTTTTTGATAGCGCCATTACATCATGATCGTCCATTTGGAAATTTTGCTCAACCTAATAATATGGCAACCTTTTTAGTATTTGGGTTGTTGAGTAATCTTTTTTTATTAAAAGAATTAAAGATTACAAATAAAGCAGCAACTACTTTTTCTATTTTAATTTTGTTTGCTATAGCATTGACTTATTCAAGAGCGGCTTGGGTGGAATTACTTATAGTTAGTGTGGTTTTAATTTTTGTTAATGATGGATTAATTCGAAAAAAGACGGTTTGTTTTTTCTCATTATTGTTTCTTTTTTTCTTGTTTGCTATACCCTATCTAAATAATTTTTTAAATGATTTTGGTCTAGGTTTATTATCTACACAGAATATAAATGATCGTTTATCCACTGGTTCATTGAGATTGGGGATATGGAAACAAATGTTTGTCGCAATCTATCAGCAACCATGGTTTGGTTATGGATGGAATCAAACAGCATATGCTCAGATAATCGCTTCTGCAACTGTGTTTCATAGTGAGCAGACTAGAAGTGCACATAACATTATTTTGGAACTTCTAGTTTGGAATGGTATATTGATCGGAAGTATTATTATATTTTATACATTATATTTGTTGAAGTTGGTTTTTTTAAAATATAACCAGAAAATGGTTTTTATTAAGTTGATAATTGTTAGCTTTATAGTTCATGCTTTGTTGGAGTTTCCACAAAATTACGCTTGTTTTTTATTTATTATATCTTTTTTAGTTGGTTTTTTGTTAAGAGGGAATTCTAATTTGAGAACTTTCCCCTTGAGTAAGAATATTTTTTCAATTGTTTTTATTTTATCAATTATTGTTTTTGGCGCAATAGTTAGAGATTATTTGAATATAAAATATATAATAGTGAATTATAATAGTGAAGAGTTCGAAAAAAATGAAATAAAGGAAAATATTTTAATTTTAGATCGGTTAGATGTAATGAAAAATTGGGTTTTTGAAAAAAAACCATCTATCATGTCTGATGCTAAGATTAAATATTATGAAAATTTTATAAAAACGGCACCTACTGAGTATAATCTTATCAATATTGTTAAAATATTAATTCTTAATGGTAGGTTTGATGAGGCAAGTGATTATTATAGGATTTTGTATGATTTGTATCATGTAAATTATACATATGATGATATATATAAATCTGTAAAAAATAATCAACCTATTCATGTGAATGAAAATGGCGAAAGATGATGAAAAAAAATAATGGATTTAGTCTGATAGAGATAATTATTGTTGTTGCAATAATGGGTATTCTGGTTGCAATTTCTTACCCAGCTTATAATAATTATAGCCGGAAAGCGAAACAAACTGCATGTCTTTCAGAAGCGAAAGCTTATGCAAATAGTGTTTTTTATATAATATTTGTCTCTGAAGCAAATACATTTCCTGATTCACCTAAATCATCAGCATGTGAGGTTATCACCGATGCTTCTTCATGGAATGATTCAACAACAAACTTGGTGATTGAGGCAAAAAGTAAACATTCATCTACAGTCGATATTCGTTGTGACTTAAGTAAGGGTGCTGGTTGTACTATCATTCATTAAGCAGAACGGTATTATAGGCGTTATAATAGCCCCAGTTTTTCTGTTTACTTTTCATATGAAAGCCATTCCTTATATCCTTTCAGCCTTACTGCTTTTACTTGCTTGGCTTTTGCCGATTCATAAAATGCCATGGACGACATTTGGTAGTGAAGCACTGACTTTTCTCTCAGCATTGGCTTTGTTAAGTGCTTTTTATCATCAAGATTTAAAAATACCCAGACCTCAATTACTTATATTGCCTGTACTCACAATTCCTCTGATTCAATGGGGTTTTGGAGAGATTCTATACCTGAGTAATGCACTACTCTGTACAGCCTATATTGCCATGTTTTGGTTGATGGTGGTGGTGGGTTATAACTTAGCAACTGGCGAAAAAGGTCAAAGAGAACAGGTATTTAAAATTTTCTGTTTGGTGGTATTTACGGGTGGAATACTTTCGAGCTTTATTGCAATCACGCAATGGTTGGATATCAATGAATATTTTAGACCCTTGGTCAATCTTCTCAATGGTAATCGCCCCTATGCAAACTTTGCTCAACCCAACAATTTAGCGACATTTATTTGTATGGGCGTGTTTGCATGCTTGTACTTTTATGAAAAGAAAATCTTACCCAATTATCTGCTTGTACCTACTGCATTTATCTTTTTATTGACCATTGCATTAACCCAATCCCGTACTGCATGGGTAGTCTGTTTATTTACACTGATTTATTTAACAATAAAGCAATTTGGTCAAACCAAACGCTTTGGTTTTGCAAAACTGCTGCTATGGAGCGGTGTATTCGTTGTTCTTATCACTAGTTTACCACTGATTAATCAATGGCTTGCTGCGGTATCAACACAAGACATTGCACAAGCGTCTTCAGTAGTAGAGCGGGCAAGTTCGGGCTATCTGCGATTGGATATGTGGAACCAAGCTTTGATTGCGATTTCAGAAAAGCCGTGGTTGGGTTATGGTTGGAATCAGACAGGAATGGCACAAATCGCTGCTTTTGATGTATATCCATCGCACGAATGGTATAAAACAGCACATAACGTGATTTTAGATTTATTGATCTGGAATGGTATTCCGCTGGGTGGGTTGATCATTCTCTATGTCGTTTTTTGGTTATATTGGTTGAATAAAGGGATTAAAGAACCTGTTTCAATTGCAGCCAGTTTGATGGTCTGTGCGATTCTGATTCATGCATTATTAGAATATCCGATTCACTATGCTTATTTTTTACTGCCTTTGGGTTTTCTATTGGGGCTGATTCAAGCGCAATACCCTCGACTACCAACAGTGAAGCTGAAATCGTCGATCATTGTGAGTATTATTGTGATCGGTCTGGTATTGGTCGGTGTGATTTATCGAGACTATATTTTATACCGTCAACAAAGTGTTTTTGTAACGAAAAAGACACCTTTAAGTGCTTCACAACAAGCAGTGATGAATCAAGATATTTGGTTGCTGACGCAGTTTAAAGAGCGTGTATGGTGGATTGGTTTAAATCCTTATACAAAAATGACAGATCAACAATTACAGTCTATGGGGCGTATGGTGGCGAATTTAGCGTCTGCATATGATATTCATAAATATGCACAGGTCTTAGCTTTTAATGGTAAAAAGTCTGAAGCTGAGCATCAATTATGGATTTTAAAGACTTTGCATGGACAAGATAAAAGCTATCAGGAATTATTGCCTGTGTCTATTGTAGGGAAATAAAATTCTTTTTTACTTTTTGCATTGTTGAATCATAGATGGTTATCCTATCGCGGGGCGACATGGATGTCGCCGTTGGGCAGGGGTATATGAGCAAAAACAAAGCACTGCTTTGTTTGCAGCGCAAGAACCCTGTTAAACGAAAGATTTTTGTCATCTTTTCATCTCTGAAAAGTGAGGCATCGCCTACGCAAAGATATTTAAACTTTGAATGTAAGGTATGGCAGTGAAAGCTTTAAATGTTCAATCATGCTTAATGACCAAAACAAGTATTTGATTCAGATCATTAATCCAAAATGAAGCTTATATTTCGGTGTATGTGCTTTTTGATAAGTTGACTATCGTATTTTGTATTTGAAATAAAAAATCCCCAAGTTAATTGGGGGTTTTTTACAGACTCAAACTTACATTTGGCTTTGAATATAATTCTCGATGCCCACACTTTCAGTAAGATCTAACTGAGTAGTGGTCCAATCCCAATACTCTTCTTCTTTTTCTAGAATTTCTTGAACCAAATCACGTGTCACATAGTCTAAATGTGTTTCTGCCAATGCAACGGCAGTTTTTAATGCTTCAATATTTTCTTTTACTTTGCGAACGTCACAATTCAAAACTTCAACAGTATGTTGACCGATATACAGTTTTCCTAAATGTTGAAGGTTTGGTAAGCCTTCTAAAAAAAGAATACGCTCAATAATTTTATCGGCATGCTTCATCTGACGAATAGACTCTTTATATTCAGCTGAGCCCAGTTGTTCAATTCCCCAATCATTAAACATACGAGAATGTAAAAAATATTGGTTAATTGCAGTCAGGTGGTGAAAAAGCACTTGGTTGAGTTGGTTGATAACGTCACGATTGCCTTTCATGGTCAAAGCTCCATTCTAAATTTCTGCCTTAAATCCTATCCAAAATGTTTCACTCAAAAGGATGTCATTGAAATATAGTAATTAAGGCAATCTGATATCAGTCTATATTAATCAACTTTTGAGATGCTGACGAGTTATTTATAGAACGGCAAATGAAAATCGCAATCAAAAACAATAGGGATGTCGTTTTATGATGAGCAACGATCTTAAAAAATGAACCCGCTTTGAGTCGAAGCGGGGGAGGAGAATGATCCGAAGATCATTAGAAAACTTATTTATTATCGTTATAGGGAAATTCTTGGTATCGCTTTGCTAAGCTGCTACAGAAATACGTGCAGCAATTAGTGAGAGTTCTTCATTGATAATGCTTTTTGCTTCAGGTGCGCAACGACCACAGCAGGTACCCAAATCTAATAATTCACGCACTTCACGATAGCTTTCCGCACCATTAGCCATAGCGTCTTTAATATCTTGATCTGTAATACCACGACATAAGCATACGTACATGAAAACTCAACCTAGCGGTTAAATGCGATAACTAATATTATTGATAATTATTATCACTTGTCAATAGTGTTTATTTAAAATACGACTGATCATGATTGGCTTTTTGAATAAAAAAATACCACCTGATCGGTAGTATTTTTTGTATATTTTTAATACATTTTAAATCAATTGCTTAGCTAAAAACGCTTTTTTCGCAATTATTGCGGGATAATCACCACACCATCCATTTCAACCAATGCACCTTTCGGCAATGCAGCAACACCTAGCGCAGCGCGTGCTGGATAAGGTTGAGCAAAATACTCTCCCATGATTTGGTTGACCAACTGGAAATTTGATAAATCTGTCAGGAAAATATTGAGTTTTGCGATATCAGCCAAGGAGCCACCTGCCGCTTCGCAAACCGCTTTTAAATTGTCAAAAACACGTCGAATTTGGGCTTCAATGCCATCAACCAATTCCATGCTGTATGGATCTAAGCCAATTTGCCCTGAAAGATACAAAGTATTGTCTACGAGGATCGCTTGTGAGTAAGTTCCAATCGCAGCAGGGGCATTTTCAGTATGAATCACTTGGCGGGACATTGATTTCTCCTTGATTTTTAAATCATTTCATCATGACACATAAACGAGACACCATTCATCGATGAATGACGATAAATAACATACAGCTTAATTTAGCATGCTTTTGCTTTCAGTGTTTCATTCATTGCAATGGGCATTGCCAATCGACTGATACGAGGGAAGCCAAACTGCATACGGAGCTCACGAATGATTTGTGCAATTTGTTTGCGATTATTCACCACGATATTCACATAAGTTTTATCTTCGTGTGTACGCACTGATTCGACGCCCGTTTTTGCTTTACGGCAGAGATAAATTAATTCCGAAATTTGCTCATCAGTGAGCACCAAGTCAATACTTAAGTAAGCATTGAAGTTTACATCGTCTTCTTGTTCAGAAGTCCAATGGAGCAACATGATATTTTCAGGATGTAAATGTTGTTCATGCAACAGGTTATGACAGCGCTCACGATGAACAATTAAACCACGACGTGATAAATGCCCTTGAATTGGATCGCCTAATACAGGGTTGCAACAATGTGCATATTTAACATCTACGCCATCTGTCCCTTGGATTAAGCGATTTGAAGCATGTTCTTCGGTATTTTGCGATTGAGCATATAAATGATTGGCAACCAATTGAGGAAGCAAATCACCTACAGCAATTTGTTCAAATAAGGTGTCTTTATCTTGAATATGGCGCCATTCCAACAGATCAGCCCAATCTGCTTCTGATAAATCTTTGATTGAACGATTGAACAATTTTAAAGCACGGTTTAATGCTTGTTGTCCTACCAATCGTTGTTCATCAGGATCTTGATCTCGCAAAATATTTTGGATCGCACGTCGTGCTTTTTGGGTATTAATAAAGCTTAACCAATCTGGGTTTGGCGTTGCCAATACATCTGTGATGATTTCAATCACTTGACCACTGACCAGTGGTGTTGAAAGTGGCTTAATTTCCCCATTGATTTTGGCACCCACAGCATGGTTACCTAAAAACAAACTTGCTGAATAGGCAAAATCAACAGCAGTCGCGCCTTGCGGTAATTCGTGCAATTGACCATGTGGGGTATAAACCCAAATTTTTTCTTGATGTAAATAATCCAATAAGTCGCTAAATGTAGTTTTAGCACATTCATTACCCACCAAGAGATCTAGATTCTTCATGGATGCTTGAATTGCTGAACGGCAAGCTTGCGGTGCATTTTCTCCTAGGACCACACCAAATCGTGCTGCTTTACGCATCAATTCAGTTTGAATGGTCAGTGACAGTGTAGTGCGTTCACCTTTGAGCTTGATCATTAACGATTGATTACCACCGGGGAGTGGGCGACGAATATGATCTTCATAGTCTAAAACTTGGAAGTTTTCCCGTAATGCATCGACCAGACGGTCACAGTCGGCAATGCTTTGTAAAATAATTTCAAAAGCATGGCTATGGGTGAGTTCTTGCAAATCAATTTCATTTTTAACAAAATGGCGCAATAATTCGATATTGTTATTCTTCTTTTTAATACGCCCTTGAATATTATAATTATTCAGCAATTCAGCTAAATTTTGTTCCCAAACAGATTGATATTTACATCGTTCTGGTTTGGTTTTGAGTAGATTCTCTTGGACGTCATTGTACATATCAAGATCAAGATTTTGATAGCACAGATGCTCTAAGTTATCTGCCATTTCATTCATACCCACAAGACGTGCCATAGGTACAAAAATATCAAAGGTTTCTTGAGCAATGCGTGCACGTTTATCTGGGCGTAAAGCGCCGAGCGTGGTCATGTTGTGATAGCGATCTGCAAGCTTGATGATAATTACACGAGGGTCTTGCAAGGTGGCTTGGAGAATTTTACGGAAAGATGCGGCTTTATTATATTCTTTGTCACTGGAATGGCTGAGTTTGGTGACACCATCAACCAATTCTGCAACAGTCTTGCCAAATTTTTCGGTAATGTCTTCTTTGGTAAAATCAGTATCTTCAATGACATCATGCAGCAAAGCTGCCATTAATGTTTCAGCATCCATACGCATATGCGCCAAAATACAGCTCACAGCAATCGGATGTAGGATATAGGGTTCACCACTTTTACGTGTAATACCATCATGCGCAATATCAGCATAATCACAAGCCGTAAGAACCCGCTCGACATCGCTTGGTTTTAAGTAAGCGTCGATAATTACGTTAAGCTGTTGCTTGGCTTGGCTGACCTCTTGGCCTGGCATAAAAACACCTATCCTAAATTACAAATTTGAAATCTTTTCCTAATGCTTAATGAAAAGCATATTGAGCGACTTGTCAATTTCTAGATCGAAAAAATATTTATTTTTTTAACAAATATTTTGAAATTTGTCGATCAATAGGCGATTTTTGTTGAGAAGCGACTGCAATAAAAAAGCCTAGTTGAAAAACTAGGCTTTTAGAAAAAGCTGATCTTATTGGAAAGAAAAGCCTTCAAGATTAAGATTGTTTGCAGATAAAGCAAGGTCAAGACTTGATGTTTGATAATCTTGATCACGTTGTTTCAAAATATCTTTAGTCACATGACCAATCGCAATCTCACGTAATGCAACAACAGTCGGCTTGTCATTGTCCCACTCAACAGTAGGCTCAATACCTTGACGTGCCAATTGACGCGCGCGTTTGCTTGCCACTAGTACAAGCTCAAAGCGGTTGTCTACATGGTCTAAACAATCTTCAACGGTTACGCGTGCCATAGGAATTCTCGTTTGGATACAAAATTTTTAAATAGACTACGCAGTATAAAATGCTTTCATCACATACTCAAGTTTTAATCGAAGCTTATTGAATAAACTTCAACTCAAAAAATTAACTTTGTGGGGTAATGAGCTTTGTAATCAAAGCTTGATGGCGGTTCGCTTGCTGCTCTATTTTTAAGCGATTGGCGTTGATCACAGACTCTAAGTCATGCAAAGCTTTATTGAAATCATCATTGATAATAATGTATTCAAAATTAACATATTGTTGCATGTCTTCAACAGCACAGCTGAGACGGTGCTCAATTACTTCTACAGAGTCAGTTCCTCGATTTGAAAGACGTTGACGTAAATCAAACTGAGTTGGTGGGAGGATAAAGATTTGTTTAGATTCAGGAAAAAGTTTACGAACTTGTTCAGCACCTTGCCAGTCAATCTCTAAAAGCACATCATGACCTTTAGCCAATTGTTCTTTTACTGTTGCCTGTGCAGTACCATAGTAATTGCCAAATACTTCTGCATATTCGATAAAACCACCTTGATTGACTTGTTCAAGAAAGCTTTCTTTAGATGTGAAATGATAATGAACACCGTCGAGTTCGCCAGGTCGTTGACCACGAGTCGTATGAGAAACAGAAACATGTAAATTGCTTACACGTTCAAGTAGCGCCTTCACGAGAGATGTTTTGCCTGTTCCTGAAGCCGCAGAAACGACAAACAATAGACCCGACATGATATTTTTCCTGATATGATAAAATATCTTCTCTATTTTAGAGTAGAGCGCAGACAAACAAAATAGTTTTTACACATTGTTTGTGTTTAATCGCTAAAATATATCCAACCATTGAAGTGAGCAACGAGGATTTTATGGAAATTGTATTGGCTAATCCACGTGGATTTTGTGCAGGTGTAGATCGTGCAATTGCCATTGTCAATCGTGCACTTGAATGTTTTAACCCACCAATCTATGTTCGTCATGAAGTGGTACATAACAAATTTGTGGTGGATGATCTTCGTCAACGTGGTGCAATTTTTGTTGATGAGTTGGATGAAGTTCCAGATGATAATATTGTTATTTTTAGTGCACATGGTGTATCCAAAGCCGTACAACAAGAAGCTGAACGTCGTGGATTAAAAGTTTTTGATGCAACTTGCCCGTTGGTCACTAAAGTCCATATCGAAGTCACCAAATATGCTCGTGAGGGCACAGAAGCAATTCTCATTGGTCATGAAGGTCACCCTGAAGTTGAAGGGACGATGGGACAGTATGATAAAAAAAATGGTGGTGAAATTTATCTGGTTGAAGATGAAGAAGACGTTGCATCATTAAGCGTTAAACATCCTGAAAAAGTCGCATTTGTTACTCAAACTACGTTATCTATTGATGATACAGCCAAAGTCATTGATGCCTTACGTCATAAATTTCCGCATATCCAAGGCCCTCGAAAAGATGATATTTGTTATGCCACTCAAAACCGTCAAGATGCTGTACGAGATTTAGCAACCCAGTGTGATGTAGTGTTGGTGGTAGGCTCTCCAAACTCCTCCAATTCAAATCGTTTACGTGAGTTGGCGGAGCGAATGGGGAAACATGCTTATTTGGTGGATAATGCAGATGAGTTGCAACAAGCATGGTTTAGCCCTGAGCATAAAATTGGGGTGACTGCTGGAGCTTCTGCACCAGAGATTTTGATTAAGCAAGTCATCCAACGTTTGCAGGACTGGGGTGCAACAGCACCACAAGAACTCAATGGTCGTGAGGAAAATATCACATTTAGCTTACCAAAAGAGCTACGGATTCATGTAACTCAAGCGTAAATGCTATCGCTTTGAGTTATTCTGTCCAGCTAAAGGTATAGAACTCTAAGTCATTCTATAGATTGGAGTTAAATTGAAAGTATACTTTTCAATTTAACATATCATATGCTGATAACCGATCGGCTAAATGTTGTAGGCGTCTGGTAATATTTAATATGAGTTCGCCTATTTCATTTGCTCCAACATTTAAAGATATAGTCAATCTGTTGAAAAACGCATACATGAAAATATAATTTAAATTAATCAATGTGATGAATATATTGTTGCATGAACTAAAGTTTTCATTGCCACACTTTACATCTAAAGTTTAAATAGACTTGCATAGGCGATGTCTCACTTTGCTCATCCATTTTTTATTTAACATTATTCTTGCGCTGAAAATAACACAATACTTTGTTTTTACTGATATATTTTTGCTCAATATGATGATATCCATGTCACCCCATAATACAAAGACTATCTGTGAGTGAGAAGTAAAAATAAATGAATCGGCAAATCTTCTATCAATTTGTATAAACGCATTCAGTTCATTAGATGGGCATTTTCTACTTCATTAGGCCACTGAGTTTTACAGGTTAATTATCAGTTAAACAAGCAAGCTTTTTAAATTCAAAAAAATGGAAAATAAGTCTATATAGTCGCGAGTTTGAAAAATATTTTGACAATTTTATAGCTTTTTAATACTGCTGTTTGTATGCACACAAAATGCCTAAGAATATGCCAAAATTTTCAATAAAAATAAAAAATAAGTGTTAATTTTCAAATAGATATATTAATTCGATCATCTGGTTTTTAATACCTTTTATCCAACTTGTATTGGTTTTGTAAGTGTTTTGGCTATGATTTTTAATCAAGTAAGGTTTTGCTTATGTTGGTGAACTAATGCGAAAGAACAGGGGATTTACCTTGATTGAGCTGATCGTGACGATTGCTGTTTTAGCGATTATTGCGACGATTACTGCACCTTCCTTTATGCAGATGATTCGAAGCAATCAGCTCACCAAGGATACCCGTAATTTTATAGATTTATTGGCTGAAACAAGATCGGAAGCCATCTTTAAACAAGCGGAGAAGGTCTTAACATTAGATGCCAATGCCGCAGTCTTTTATAAAAAATGGTCACCGACCTATGTTGAAAAGTCTAGTGGAGATTCTAGTGTTACTTTTAATCGTTTAGGTCAATCGACGATTACAACAAACGGTCAGTGTTTTATCTTTCAACATAGAAATAACACCTCACTAAAATCCTACGTATATGTAGAAAGAGCTGGCGCTGTATTTTATAAAAAAACAGCAACAAGTTGTCCAACTTCTTAATAGGGAGGAAAGCATAATGAAAATTCAAAAAGGAGCTGGACTCGTTGAAGTTGTGGTGGCTTTGATACTATTGAGTATTGCAGTTTTGGGGTTTGTGGCATTACAGGTGAGAGCTGTCGCAGCCAGTAATGAGGCTTCTAATCATGTTCAGGCAACCAATATCGCACATGATTTGGCAGAACGAATGCGTATGAATCGGGAAGGTTTGTCTGAATATAAAGATGTTACTTCTCCACCAACTCAATGTGCAACTACGTTTTGTAGTGTGGATGCAATGGCACAATATGATTATGCGCAGGTAAAAGCTCGTGCCAATAGCATGGGGATGAGTATCAATGTATTAGATTGTCAAGGTACTACACTCGTGCGTAAATGTATTTACGTTGCATGGGAACGTACAACTGCAACTGATGGCACAAACCCAACAGATTGCACCAATGGTACAGCCTATATACCCAATGCCAAATGTATCATCATGGAGGTATATAACTATGGCTGATCGCCGTTATACCTCAGGTTTTACCCTCCTTGAACTCATGATAGCTCTAAGTTTGGGATTGCTTATTGTTGCTGCTGGATTTGCTGTATTTCTAAGCAGTCAACGTTCATTGGGTCTACAATTTGGCATGGGGGAGTTGCAGCAAAATGCTAATTTTGGTCTGTCTTTAGTGACCTATGATTTACGGCAGACCAATCTAAATACAGATTCTTCGCAGAAAGTGAATAATTTGGTCAAAGGCTCTGGCATTATTTTTAAAAAAGAAAATCTACCCGCATCTTCACAATCAGTCAGTGCTCTAGAAACAGATTTGGTCACATTGGAATCAAAGGATAATGACAATACCACAGGCAAAAGTGATCGTTTAACGATCCAGTATACCCCTGAAGAAAGCCGTATTATCAATTGTGAAGGCGCAGAAGTGACCAATGCCTCGGATAAGGTGGTTGTACAACGATATTATTTAGCGCAAAGTCCACAACAAACTGCAGGTGAACCCATAGCATATTCACTCTATTGCGATGCTGGTGAGTATCCAAAAAGTGGTGCAACTGTAGTTACAGGTCTAAATACTCAGGCACAGCAGATCATGCAACGGGTAGATGCTTTTAAAGTTCGTCTAGGGGTTAAAAAGTTGGATGATCCAACAAATTCTAATCCTAAACTCCGTTATAAATTTCGTTATATGACAATCAATGAATATCTTGCTGCAATGGATGTTATTCGTTCAGCTTGTACGGCACCTAACGGCTGTTCCGAAATGTATTTACAAGTCATTTCGATTGATGTGGGAATCTTGTCACGTTCAACAACGGGTATTGGGGCTGAAGCGAGCCTAAATACTCAAACAACCTTCAAACTTGCAGGTACGGATGTCACTTTGTCTGGAGATGCAACATTAAATAAAAAATATTTAAGGCAGGCTGTAAATCAGGTCGTCGCCATTCGCAATACATTGGGAGCATCATGATGAAAAGTCAACGAGGTGCGACACTGATTACGGTTTTAATTATTTTGGTGATTATCACGATACTGGGAACGATTGCCATAAAGTCAGGTATTTTAGGTTTGAAAATTGCAACCAATAGCCAAGTAAATTCATTATTACTTAAGAACTCTGATGCAGCGTTATTCAATATTGAAAACCCAAAAGACGTTGCAAGGCAATTGGCACTGGATGGTATGTTTGCGTATTTCAATGCCGTGGAAAATGCCGATGATGAACTTACCTTTTGCTATCGTGCATCGGAAAACGTTTTTTTTGCACTGCCTAAAGCCAGTGCTATTACGGATGGTGGTACCAAAACTACCAAAATTGGTGTTGATGGTTTTTGTAAGGCAAATCAGTTTGCAACAGGTCGTTCCGCTGTACTGTCACAGGTGTACTTAACCAAGAGTAAGGTTCCGTCGGTACCTTTTGGCTCTGTACCAAAAGGCACCAGTCTAGGACAAAGCAATATTCCAATGACTACAAATAATATTGGAGCAACAGTGATCTCTGTTTTACCGAGTTTTTCTGGTGCTTCAAGTTCAGCGATTGAAAGTTGCTTTAAACGTCCATCGATTAAACCTGCGACAGGCACTACCGTACACGAATGTTTTGAAGCTTTAGATGTGCCCTATAACATGCAACATGCAGACTATGTGGTGGGCGGGCAACCGAAATTAGTGCCTTAAGAATGGATAAATAGAAAAGTAAATCAGAGATATATCGTTGCAATAGTGCCTCTCTATTGGATACGCAGAATTTGGAAACATAAAACGCACAGCAATGAATTCAAACTTAACAATATTTGAGCTTTTTAATGCCTACAAAAAAAGGGGAGGCAGTAAATGAAAAATTTTGACCGAAAAAAATTATTTTCAACAACGGTGTCCATGATGATGACATGGACGATTTGTCAAAGTGTATCTGTAAATGCCAGTGATATTGATATTTACAGTAATGCTACTGGGGGTAAGACCACCATTACCATGATGTTGGATACTTCAGGAAGTATGAGTGTTGAACAGGTCAGGCAGAGTGCTTGTGATTTACCAGATGGGGCCGTTTATAATTCTTGGTTCAGTGAAATGTCAAATACAACACCTTCATACCCAAGAAGATACTGCACGATCCAAGGGAACCCGACTGCACGATATTATGATCGTTTAACACGATTAAAAGATGCGCTATTTACCTTGATGGACAGTAACCAAATTGACTCAAACAACGTGGCGATCGGAATAGGTCAGTTCTCATCACAAAGCGAGAGTAACAATGTCTATACCGCTGCTGACGGTTTCAGTGGAAAAATTGTAGTTCCCGCAGCACCATTAACGCCTGCACAACGTTTAGCGATTAAAACGGCGGTTGCAAATTTTCAAGGCTGGAATGGCACACCTACCGCCAGTGCCTATGCCGAAGTGGCGGCGTATATGTTAGGAGAAACTACAGCAACGGGTAGTCTAAACTATCCAGGATATTTTATAGCAAATAGTACTGATGGTCGGTATTTAATATGTGGGGCATGGACGGGAACCAACTGCGCCAATTGGTATGGATGGTATTTCAGCCCAGGATGGGTTCCAAATGGATATACACCTGGCGCTACAGTTAATTTATTTGGGTATAGTGGGCGCTTATTTCTGGCGGAGAAAGGGGATCGAGGATTTCATAAATCGGTAACATCCTCTAAAAGTGGTGGCAGGTATATCAGCCCTTTGTCAACAAACAATACACAATGCGATGGTCGCGGAATTTACTTTTTTACCGACGGTGAACCGAATAGTTCGTATGATCCTGTATCAGTGATGCAACGTGCTTTAGGTTCAGCAGGCGCATCTTTTAGTGTTCCTGCAACAGGAACCTTACCAGACGGCACTCAAGCAGGTCATGCGATGCCTGCGGTGGGTGAGTTTGCCAAAGCCTTACGTAATCAAAAAGCGTCACCAAGTGCACCAGATCGTAACCCTTTAGGGCTTGAAATTAAAACCGCCGTGGTTGGATTTGGTTCAGTATTTGATGTAAATCGAGCCGCGGATGCAGCAAAACCAGAAAATCAGCGGATTATACGCTCCCTAGATTATATTAACAGTAAGGGAGAGCGAACCAATCAGCAACGGGATTATTACAATTGTGCCTTAATTCAAAATGTTGATGCGCGTAATGCATGTAATTGGGGTGAAAAATCACATCCTGATTTACCTGGTGTTGGTGGTTATGGGGAAGGTGGGTTTTATTCTGCTCAATCGACTGCAGATGTCATCGAAAGTGTGATGAAGTTTTTGGATGAAGTAAAACCCGATTTTGATCCAGTTGCGACAGGTTCACCATCTTTGCCAAAAGATGCTTTAAATCCTTTACGTATCCAACCATTTGGTTATTATGCTGCATTTATCCCCAAACCACAGGAATCCACTCAATTGTGGTTGGGAAATATCAATAAATATCATATTTATAATGGTGAGTTATATAATTTTGATAAAACCAAAAAGTTAATTTTGGCGAATGGTTCGTTAAATAAAGATGCAGATGGTCTATGGACGAATGGTATGAAAGGACAACTGCCATTAGGTTTAGGCACTTCAGCCACGAATCAACCCATTATGAATCGTACAATTTTTACCAATCGTAAAATTAGCACTGCTGCGCCTTATACTGCAAGTGATTCTAATACCTTAAAAAAAGTGAATGTGGAAACCTTATTTGGTACAGGTGCAACAGGATTATTTGCCAATGATCCTGACAAAAATTATTGGTTGAATGTGCTGGGCTACAATATTAGTGAATCTGCAACAGGTGTTACCTTAGCGAATCTGCCCACCCAACCTGAATTACGTCAAGTGGGGGCGATAATGCATTCAAAACCTGTTTTACTCACCCAAAAAGGGAAAGTGACATACACTTCTGGCAGTATCGACACATCAAATCGTGATGACTATCTACTGTTTGGTAGTTCACAAGGGTTGTTACATGTTGTGGATGCGCAAACGGGGATCGAGAAATTTGCTTTCGCGCCGAATGAAATGATGCAAAATCAAAAGACTGCTTTTTTATCTGAAACAAGCAGTACGGGTGGAAAAAATAATTTGTTTTATGGTGTCGATGCACCGTGGACAGCACATACTCAATACGTTGCTAAAGCTGATGGAACATTAACGGTCAATAAATCGGACCGTACCAGTGATGGAAGTTCTGACCAAAACCTTGCACTTAAAGGTTTGCAGTGGGTGTTTGGCGGGCTACGGATGGGCGGTAAAAGCTATTATGCTTTAGATTTGTCTGATTTAGAGCAGCCTAGTCTTAAATTTCATATTGATCCAGAGAATGCAAAAATTTATAAATCTGGTTCCTCCACGCCAGTCAGTGTTCCTGCATTAAGCTATATGGGGCAAAGTTGGTCTAAGCCAACACTGGCTTATGTGAATTTTGGTGGAGTTAAAAAATTAGTCATGTTTGTGGGAGGTGGCTACGATACTGGTTATGAAAGTGAAAATTATGTGCAAAACAATACTGTAGGTGGTGGTGCTGGTGTATATATGTTTGACGCCAATACCGGGGATTTACTGTGGTGGACGAGTGCCAATTCAACTGAGGCAAGGGGTGCTGAAGCTTATACAAATACCAGCACCAACTCGATCAATATGAAATACAGTGTGGTCAGCCAAATCAATGCGATTGACCGTGATAGCGATGGTTTGGTGGATCATCTTTATTTTGGTGATTTACGGGGGCAGACCTTTCGTGTTGATCTCAATAATCTCGCAACCACCAAAGCTGATTTTGTAACCCGTGTTGTCCGCTTGTTTTATCATTCAGACCTAGTCAATCCAGTACCGCGTTTCTATGAGATGCCAAGTTTTTCAGTGCATGATGATGGAAATAATCGTCTGATTGGAGCTGTGGCTTTTAGTTCTGGAAATCGTAGTTCACCTTTATCAGGTAATAAGGTAGCAATATTTGATGGTATATATGTGGTTTATGATAAAGATGTCACCAACAGTAACTTATATCAGTCAAATTATTCATTAACGACAGAACATGTCGGCTTAGCAAGTCTAAATGGCAATATGGCGACAGGTATTGCGATAGCGAATAACAGTGGCTGGAAATATACCTTTTCTAATATTTCTGGCGCCTATAAGGGAATGAACGAACTCTATGCTATAGACGATATGCTCTATGTTAATGTATTCCACCGTGATGGTGCTGGTATTGGTGGTTCATGTGGTGCGGGGGTAAAAGGTGATTCATATATCTACCAATTCTGTTTACCTACAGGAAAATGTCCATTTCCTACAACAAATGTGAATACGCCAAATAGAATCAAAATTGGCGCCGGAATATTAGGCGGTGGAATTGGGCAGGCTTTTGATAATAATGCAACCAATATTGGTTTGGTTGTTCCTCGAGCACCTACCCATGGTTGTGCAGCAACCTCGAATGCCCCTGAATGTCAGAAGTTTAATGTTGTTCCAAAAAGCCAGCAATTGCGCTGGTATGAAATGAGATAGGTGAAATCATGAAGAATCGATATGGTTTTACACTGATTGAACTTGTCATCGTGGTGGTGGTTGTGGCGATTATCGCTGCAATTGCGATTCCGAATTATGCGCAATTTATAGAACGTAAGGATGAGGCTATTGCAAAACAGGAGGCACAAAAGGTTGCAGCAGAATTAGAACGTTTTAAATCAAAAAATTTTAGCTATAAGGGCTTCGATGCAAGTTATCTTTATCGTTTTACTGATACCGATGCGCATGGTAATTCAGTCATAAGTAGTCATTATAATCCTTCAACAGGGCAGCTTTTATTACCAATAGGTGTTGATACCAATAATGCTAAATATAAATTGACTCTGGTTGATGGCACTACACATCAACCTTTGACAATTAAGAAAGGTGCAAATGGTACTGAAACTCCTGACTCTACAAGCGTAAAAGGATTGAGTTGGGCAATTGCCGTTGAACGTGTCAAAGGAAACAGTGGAGAACCGTGATGTGTGCTGAGAAAACAGGAGGTTTTAACTTGGTAAACTATAGACACTCATCAGGAGTTTACCATGAGCAAGAAACAGAAGACTTACACCGCAGAATTTAAAGTTGAAGCAATAAAATTGATTGAAGCCAATCAAGGCAATGTATCGGAAACAGCCAGACAACTTGGCATTTCAATGCAAACTCTTTCAAATTGGAATAATAAAGCAAAGACTGGCACCTTAGCAGGCACTAAACAATATTCACCTGATCTAAATGCCTTACTCGAAGAAAATAAAAAGCTCAAACAACAGCTCAAAACAGCTGAAATGGAACGTGAATTTCTAAAAAAGGCAGCAGCGTACTTTGCGAAAGAAAGTCAGTAAGGTACGCCTATATGAAACAGCAAAGATATTTATTCCCGATTAGCTTTATGGCTAGATTACTTCACGTTTCAGTGTCACGATTTTATGATTGGCTAAAACGAGGCATGAATAAAAGATTGGTTCAGCGAAATCAACAGACAATTTTGGTCAAAATAGCTCATGAGGAAACTAAACAAAGCTATGGCTATATTCGATTAACTAAGCATTTACAAGCGCAAGGTATCAAAATCAGTACGTATGCTGTACGTCAAATAAAAAAGCTCAACCAGCTGTATTGTAAGCGTCATAAGCGTTTCAAAAGAACTACGAAGAGTGATCATAATCGAGCGATCTACGCAAATTTACTAGAGCAACAGTTTTCAATGACTAAGCCCAATCTTGCATGGTCAAGCGATATTACATACATTTGGACTGCTGAAGGTTGGTTATACTTGGCAGCAGTAAAAGACCTGTACACGAAACAAGTGGTTGGCTATAGCTTAAATGAGCGTATGACCGCACAACTTGTTTGCAATGCACTGACTATGGCGATTCGTAATCAAAAACCAACGAAAGGCTTAATTATTCATTCGGACAGAGGCAGCCAATATTGCAGCCATGAATATCGAAAGATACTGGAAAAATGTGATTTTCAAGGTTCAATGAGCAAACGTGGGGACTGTTACGATAATGCACCGATTGAAAGTTTCTGGGGCATACTCAAGAATGAATTAGTGCATCATTGCAACTATAAAACCAGAGATGAAGCTAAAGCAGATATTACAGAATACATTGTGTTATTTTATAATCAGCGAAGAATTCAAAAGAGTTTGGATTTTAAAACGCCAAATCAAATAGCAGAGAACTTTTATCGGTTAGCTGCCTAGCATATCCCAAGTGAAAGTCTCCTGCTAATTCAGCACATATCAAG